>NZ_JBTNDK010000050.1:0-13720 GCF_054511035.1 Pseudarthrobacter sp. MDT1-22
TGTTCTGCGGGGTTCCCGCCGCCGAGGAGGGCGGCGGCGAAGATGTCGGCCCGTAGCTGTGTGAGGGTCAGGGGCTCGTCCGGGCCCTGCAAACCACGGGCGATCGCGGTGGTCCGGTTCCAGATCCCGGCCGCCTGGTCCGCGGGGAGGTAGGCCGAGAGCCATGCCATCCCGTCCTGATCCGGGGCGTACTCGACCCGACGATCCAGGACACCCTTTGCGTGCCGCTTCTCGATACTCTCCGTATGGTGGCGTTCCCGCCAGGTGCGGGCCCTGTGACGGAACCGGAACGCCGGCATTTCCCCTGCGGGACAGCCACCGGCCGCGTTCGGCGCATCCGGGTCCAGAAAGTGGGCCTCCAGCGACGCGGCACCGGCCGGGTCAAGGGTTGCGGCTTCATCCACCATGGCCCGCGCGTGCTGCCACGAAATGGTGCCCGCTTGCAGAGCGGACAGCGTCAGCGGCAAAGCGGTCGTCAGCAGTTGTGACTGGTTCAGCAGCGCACTTGCGGCCCGTTCGCCGATGGCCAGGACGCATGCGATCTCCGCGGTCACCGCGGCCTCTTGCGCCGAACCTTCCCCCGGTGAGGCGCCGGGAGGCGCTACAGATTCCGCCGTTTTAGCGAATTTCGCGGCGGCCTAAGCTTTCAGGGCAGCCATACGCGCATCCGACGCCGCCGCCCCGGCCAGAACGTCCAGGCAATCTTCGGCCAACCCATGCCGCGGATCGCCCCTATAAAACGCATCGGAGCCTGATTCAGCCACAACGGCAGTAAGCACAGCAATGGCGGCATTGATGTCCTTGAATGCCTTCGCCACTGCTGGGTTTCCCATGTCTAAATCATCCAGCGGGGGTCTGACATTTTCCGCGGCTGGCCAGGCTTACCCTGCCTTCACGGTCGTCGACGCCAGAGGTGTCCGGTTACGCATGGTGTCGATCCTGCTTATTTCTGCCGACCAACGAGTTCAGCCAACCAGCGAGTGGGCCCTGGAAACGGCAAGCTGCGGTCCGGGCAGGGGATAAGCGGCCGGGCCGGTGGCGGTTTCGTCCAGGAGCCAGAGCGTCGCCCCTGACGCGCCCCTGGGCATGATGCTGCCTTCAAACACAAACACGGACTGACCGGGCTGTCCTTCGGGAAGCCAGAACCCGTTCGCGGGGCAGTGGGATCCGGTTCTCGCCGCCAAGCGGCTCCCGCTCGAAGGGACCCGGTGCGCACTGCTGATCTTTTTCACGATGTGCTCCCAATCAACTAATTCCACTGAGAAATGATTGCCGGTTCATCCGACATTTCATATTTCAAGATTAGTTTCGCGGAAGCGAGTTTACTAAGACCAAATCCACATGCCCTGATAAGGAAAAGCTTTGGATCCAAAGCTACCTTGTGTATTTAGCGCTCAGCATCTCCTGGAGCATTTCCTTCAACACCATCAGGACGGCCGATGCCGCCTCTGACAGTGGTTCGTGATCCGGCGTGCAGAGTGCTATTTTGCACTGCAGCCCTGGATCAAAAATCCGCAGGACCCGGAAGTCTTCCTCGTGGAAAAGTGCGTCGGCTGCTGACTTCGGCAAGATGGTGGCGCCCATGTCCGCCCGCAGGAGCCGGGTCAGGGAAGGCACGGATTCCACCTCGCCCACCAAGCGAAGGCTGAGTCCCTTGTCCCGCATGCCGGTCTCGACAATCTGGCGCAGGGTGTGGTTGTGCTCGGGAAGGAACAGGCCGAATTCCGCTGCCTCCTCAAGGGTGATCTCGGCCGACTTGGCTGCCGCCGTGTTCTTGCCGTTCACCACCAGGTGAAGATCCTCCACGATCATGGTGGTGAACTGCACGCCGCGGATGGGCCCAGGCTCGTAGATCAGGGCCATGTCCAGCCTGCCGTTCTTGATGGCCTCGCTCAGCACACCGCCGTAGATCTCCGTCAGGTGGAGCACGATGTCCGGGTAGCGCCGCGCTACTTCACTGATAATGCGCGGCGTCAGGCTCGAAGCCATGCTGTACGGTGCGATCGCTATTGACACGCGGCCGGCAGGGGCGGCCCCCGAACTCGCCACATCCTGGCGTGCCTGTTCGACCAGCCGAAGGATGGTCTGAGCGTGCCGGTAGAGCGTGTGGCCGGCGGCTGTGGGCTGCACGCCCTGCTTACTGCGGATGAGCAACCGCTGCTTCAGCTCGGTTTCCAGTGCGGAGACCTGCTGGCTCAGGGCAGGCTGGGCCACGTGCAGGGCTGCGGCAGCCTTCGTGATGCTCCCTGAGTCAACAATCTTCACGAAGTAGGCGAGTTTTCGAGTGTCCATACCGGCGTTTCTTTCGTCTGCGGCGCCCTGAAGCCCCGACGGGTCATATCCGGATTTTATGGAGGGATACGCAATAGGTCTTTGTGTGATCCACATCTCGGACACTAGGTTGATCTTCAGAACACAATTTCTGTGACAAACAGATTATACCCCTCCATCCATAAGCGGCGATGATGCCCCTATATGGCTTTTGCATAATCACTCCGTTTACAGAAAGCGTCGCTTTCTTTTACGTCCACGAAATATACGCTCCATACCTTTTAGAAGCATCCTCCAGAATCCGACGGATTCCCACCTGACTAAGGAAGAGACTCAAATGAGAGTTATCACTAAAGGCAAAATCGCATTAGCCGCTGCCGCGACAGCCGCAGCCCTGGTGCTGACCGGCTGCGGGGGCAGCGCAGGGTCCAGCAGCGGCGGAAACTCCAGCGCCACGTCGGGCGAGCTGAACCTGATTGCCTACTCCGGTGTCTGGCAGGACCAGTACACGGCTGCCGTTATCGAACCTTTCAAGGCCAAATACCCGGACATCAAGATCAACTACTCCTCCAAGCGCTCCTCCGCCGAAATGCTGAGCGCACTCCAGGGCCAGAAGAACAATCCGGCCACTGACGTGGCCATCATGGACAACTCCGTATCCACCACGGGCAACACGCAGGGTCTCTTCGACAAGATCGACCCCGCTGCGGTTCCCAACCTGGCGAACGTACCCGAGCAGTTCAAGAACAAGGGCGGATTCGGTCCGGTAGTCATGCTGGATGCGGTTGGTTTGCTCTATGACACGGCAACTTTCCCCAAGGCGCCTGAGAGCTGGGATGTGCTCTGGGACCCGGCCTACGCAGGCAAGATCAACGTCAATGCTCCGCCGTCGCTGCTGGGTCTGTCCCTGACTGCGATCACGTCCAAGATGGAGGGCGAGGACTACACCAAGAGCATCGACAAGGCGGTTGCCCGCCTTAAGGAGATGGCGCCGGGCGTCCAGACGTTCGCCCCCAACCCCGACGAATACCAGAACGTGATCACCGGCCAGACGGTCCTGGGGCTGGGACAGAACGCCCGCGGCCAGTTCTACAGCGACCAGAGCAACAAGAAGATGGGCGTGACGTTCCCCAAGGAGGGCACCGTCTACCAGATCAACACCGTCAACGTCGTCAAGGATGCGCCCAACAAGGCCGCCGCCCAGACATTCGTTGACTATGCGCTCTCCGCCGAAGCGCAGACCGCCTTCGCCAAGGCTCTCTTCTACGCCCCGTCCGTGACCAACGCCGACCTGCCGGCGGACGTCAAGGACCGCGTGGTTCCCACTGACGGCTCCCTGAACATCGTCCCCCTCGATGTTGAGTTCCTGTCCTCCGCCCGGGACAAGTGGACTGACACCTGGAAGCGCCAGATCATCACCAAGTAGCCGTCCCCACGGCGCCCCTCCCCCCATCTGCTTCAGGAGAACTGAAATCGTGACTGAATCAAAACTGTCGATCGTGGATCTGACCAAGAGATACGCAGCCGGTCTTGACCCGGCCGTCGACCGCCTGAACATGGAGGTGGAGGAGGGGCACCTGGTGGCGCTCCTCGGCCCGTCAGGCTGCGGCAAAACCACCACCCTGCGGATGGTGGCCGGCCTGATGGACCCCACCGCCGGCTCCATTGTGGTGGATGGCAAGGAAATCACCCACACCCCTGTGAACAAGCGCGGCATGGGCATGGTGTTCCAGTCCTACGCCCTCTTTCCGCACATGAATGTGGAACAGAACGTGGCCTTCGGGCTGCAGATGCGCCAGACCTCAAAGTCCGAGCAGAAACGCCGGGTGGCCGGGGCGCTGGACATGGTCCAGCTCGGCCACCTGTCCAAGCGGCAGGTCAAGGACCTGTCCGGCGGGCAGCAGCAGCGCATCGCCCTGGCGCGCGCCCTCGTAGTGGAGCCCACGCTCCTGCTCCTCGACGAGCCCCTGTCCAACCTTGACGCCAAGCTCCGCGAGACCATGCGGACCGAGATCCGCTCCATCCAGCAGCGGACCCGGGCCACTACGCTGTTCGTGACCCACGACCAGGACGAGGCGCTGGACATGGCCGACCGCATCGCCGTGATGAACGGCGGCCTGATCGAACAGTTTGGGTCGCCCACCGACGTCTACGAACGGCCACGGACGCGGTTCGTGGCGAACTTCATCGGCCAGGCGAACTTCCTCAACGCCCGGGTCCTTTCCGAGACGGGTTCCGCGGCCAAGGGCGAAACCCACTACAGGGTCTCCATCGACGGGCTCGGCCAGTTCGGTGCGGTGGGCGCGCCCGGCCTGACCGGATCCACGCATGAACTCGTCATCCGCCCCCACCGGCTCAGGGTGTCCCTCCAGCCGGCCGGGACCGAAACCATTGCGGGCGTCATCGAACGGGTCAACTACACCGGCGATGCCCTCTCCGTAGCTGTCAAGGCCGGCGACCGCGTCCTGCAGTCCCAGATGCCCACGTCCAGCGGCGACCTGCCCCGTACTGGCGATGCAGCCTATCTTTCGTGGAACGAGCAGGATGCCTACCTGCTGCCCACCCCAGTGAAAGAGCCGGCAGCGTGACCGTCACCCAGACCGAGGCCCCGGCCGCCCGCCGGGCCGGCGCGGCTGAAGGCGAGCTGGAAAAGTCCACAGGACGCCGCAACCGGCGGACCTACCTTGCCCTCCTGATACCGGGCGTTCTCGGACTCGTGGTCAGCTTTGTTTTCCCGCTGGCCTACATGGTCCGGATGTCCTTCAACAAGGGTGCGCCGGACGGTGTCATCGAGGAAACCTTCACGCTGGACACGTATATCCAGCCGCTGACCGATCCGTACTACTGGCGGGTCACGCTGGACACCTTCCAGATGGGTGTCACCGTGGGACTGCTCTGCGTCCTGGTGTCCTACCCGGTGGCCCTCTTCCTCGCTCGGAGCACCAGCAAATACCGCGGGCTGCTCATCGCCGTCGCCATCGCACCCCTGCTGACCTCGGCGGTTGTGCGGACCTACGGGTGGATGGTCATCCTGGGCACGAACGGCCTGGTAAACTCCACGCTGGACGGAATGGGCCTGATCGATACGCCGCTCAAGCTGACCAACAACATGACCGGCGTAACCATCGGTCTTGTTGAGATCTTTATGCCCTATGCCATCCTCGCGATGATCTCGGGCTTCGGGCGCCTCAGCCCGCAGCTGGAAGAAGCCGCCGGATCGTTGGGCGCCAGCAAGCTGCAGATTTTCACCCGGGTGACTCTGCCGTTGAGCCTGCCCGGCATCCTCACGGCATTCCTGCTGGTCTTTGTGTTGTCGATCAGCACGTTCATCACCCCGCGCCTCCTCGGCGGCGGCAGCGTCCAGGTGCTCGCCACGGAAATCTACGATCAGACCACCGGGCTGCTCAACTGGCCGTTTGCGGCAGCACTCTCCGTCATCCTGCTGGTCCTGTTCGGCCTGATCATCGCCGTTTACCAGCGCCTCACCAAAAAGATCGGAGGCTAGCCATGTCCGAGGCCCGCCTGTTCAAGCCGCGGTTCAACCCGGCCAAGCCCGCGTTCGGGATCCTGGTATTCCTGCTCTACTTGTTCCTCCTGGCGCCGCTGCTGATCGTCTTTGTTGTCTCGTTTGCCTCCAACCAGTACCTGTCCTTTCCGCCGGAGGGCCTGACGTTCAAGTGGTACGAGATGCTGCCGGAGGAAAGCACCTTCATGAACGGCATGCGGGTCAGCCTCATTGTCGCCGTGATCGTCACGGTCATCGTTTTGGCGCTCGGAGTTCCGGTGGCATTGGCCCTGGACAGGTTTGAGTTCAAAGCCAAGGCAGCGGTGCAGTCATTCTTCCTCTCGCCGCTGCTGATCCCCAGCATCGTCCTGGCGCTGGGCATGGTCCTGCTGTTTGGTCCGCTGAACCTGAACAACACCTACACCGGCATCATCATCGGCCACGTGGCCATCACCATCCCGTTCGTGATCAGGACAACGCTGATGAGCCTGGCCACCACCGACACGTCCTGCGAGGCGGCGGCAAAGATCCTCGGGGCAGGGTCGTGGACCGTCTTCCGGCGAATCACCCTTCCGATCATCCAGCCAGGGGTCATCGCCGGCGGCGTCATAGCGTTCATCGTCTCCTTCGACGAAGCAGTCATCTCGCTGTTTGTGGCCGAATCAGGGCTGCCGACGCTGCCCGTGCAGGTCCTGCGGTACGTGGAGAACTCTGCCGACGCAGCCGTGGCGGCACTGTCCGTCATCCTCATCCTGATCTCCCTCGCCGTCGTCGTAGTCGTAGAGCGTGCTATGGGCCTGCGCAAAGCCCTGCGCTAGGCGCCCGGGATAGGCCCCGGGGTCATAACGGTGGCCTATCCCGTGACATGGATTACGTCTTTGTGTGGGGCAGCGCACGGTGCCAGACTTTTGGGTAGGGCCGGAACCGCGGTTTACAGCCATAAGCAATGGCGATGACTCACCACGCGGCGGCCGCTTCCCCCTCAAGTTTTTCCGGCCCCCCACGGGCACAACAGCTCAGAACACCACGAAGGAAGGCACACACTATGGGTCGCACGGTTGATCTTGTGGCAGATCTCGGTGAAGGCTTCGGTGCCTACTCCCTGGGTGACGACAGCGCACTTCTGGAAATCGTCTCCAGCGCGAACATCGCCTGCGGATTCCACGCCGGCGACCCGGACATCATGGACCGCACCGTTGCCGAATGCGTCCGGCGCGGCGTCAGCATCGGTGCACACCCCAGCTTCCCGGACCTGCGGGGCTTCGGACGGCGCGCCATGGATCTCACCGCGGCTGAAGTCCGCAACGACGTCCTCTACCAGCTCGGAGCCCTGTCCGCCTTCGCCGCCTACCACGGCACCAGCGTCGCCCACATCGCCCCCCACGGCCGGCTGGGCAACCTCGTCGCCACCCGCCAGGATTTCGCCACCGCGGTCGCCGATGCCGCCAGCCGCTTCCGCGCAGACCTGATCGTCCTGGCCCAGGACGGCGAGCTTGCCCAGGCCGCCACCGACCGCGGGTTGCCCGTGGCCATCGTGGGCATCGCCGACCGGGCGTACGAGGACGACGGAACACTGGTGCCGCGCAGCCAGCCCGGCGCCGTCATCCATGACCCGGCAACCATCGTCGACCGAACCATCCGCATGGTGTGCGAAGGAATCATCGAATCGGCGTCCGGCGTAAAGCTTTCCGTCGTCGCGGACACCGTCCTGCTGCACGGGGACAACCCGGGCGCCGTGGACCTGGCCCGCATCATCCGCAAGGAGCTCACCGCGGCCGGCGTGACCATTGCCCCGCTGCCCCAGGTGCTCGCGGCCAAAACGGAAGCCGCCTGAGATGACCGCTGCAACCCCTATCGAGGTACACGAATCAGGCGACGCCGCCCTCCGCGTCGTCGCCACCTCCCCTGACCGGGAGCGGAACTGGGCCGCGGTCCACGCCCTGGCGACATGGCTTGAGACGGCCGACGTCGACGGTGTACACGGCGCGGTTCCCACCTACGATTCGGTGCTGGTGGAGTTCGACCCCTACGTCACATCAGCCCGCCAGATCAGGGCCTTCGTCCTCCTGGGCATGCGCCAGCTGGATTACGTCGGCACCCCGGCCCGCACGCCCCGGCAGTTCGATGTCCCCGTAGTCTACGGCGGCGAGTACGGACCCGACCTCCAGAAGGTCGCGGACCACGAGGGACTCTCCGTTGCCGCGATCATCGCCCTCCACACGGCCAAGTCCTACGTCATCCGTTGCCTGGGGGCCCCGGCCGGATCGCCCATGATGGACGGCCCGGACTTCCCCCTGCCCGTACCCCGGCTCAAGGACCCCCGGCTTTCCGTGCCCGCAGGCGCCGTCTCCGTCGCCGGCCGGCAGGCAGTGATCGCACCGGCCTCCGCTCCCGGCGGGTGGTGCGTGATCGGCCAAACGCCGCTGACCGTTCTGAACCCGGACAAGCAGCCCCTGGTCCCGTACATGCCCGGCGACCTGCTCCGGTTCCACGAAATACCGGCCGCCGAATTTCAGCACTTTGCCGGCCTTGAACTGGAGGCATCCGCATGAGCGGGACCCTGACCATCCAGCAAGCCGGCCACTCCGTCGTCACAGACCTCGGCCGGTTCAAGGGGCCGCGCTACGGCCTCCCTGTGAACGGGGCCTTGGACCAGTTTTCTGCACGGGCTGCCAACATCCTGGCCGGCAACCCGGACAACGATCCGCTCCTCGAAGTCACAGCACTGGACTTCCGGATGCGGGCAGACTCAGACCTGCTCATCGCCGTCACGGGTGCGCCACTGACACTGACCGTGGGCGGGCGTGAATGTCCGCAGTGGGAGCCGGTGTCGGTCCTGGCCGGGGAAACCGTGGCATTGCACGGCATGAACACCGGGCTGCGCGTCTACGTCGCCGTCCACGGCGCCCTGGACGCCCCGACGCTGCTGGGCAGCTGCGCGCCGGACACCGTCGTCGGGTTCGGCCTGAAACTTGCGGAGGGCACTGTCCTGGGGGCCCGCAAAACCGTGCCGCCGATCAGGCAGCCGTACTTTGATCTTCCGCTGTTCCGGCTGGGGTTGACCCGCCCGGGAACCAGCGCCAGCCCGGTCATTGACGTCACCGACGGACCGGACATCGCCGAATTCGGCGACACCGCCGATCTCCTGTTCAACACCAGCTACACCGTGAGCGGTCGGAGCAACCACATCGGCCTCCGCCTCGGCGGGGCGCTTCCGGAACGGCAGTCAGCAGCGGAAGTCCTTTCCAGGGGCGTTCCAGTCGGGGCCATCGAGGTCCCGTCCCGGGACGAGCTCCTGGTGCTTCACCGGGGACGGGGCGTGACGGCCGGATACCCGGTACTCGGCGTCGTCACCAGCCGCTCGCTGGATGTCCTTGCCCAGGCCAGGCCCGGGCATACCATCCGGTTCCGCAAGACCACCGTGGCCGAAGCCACTGCGCGGCACCGAGCCGCAATGCGTGAACTCGAGGCGCTGCGCACGTCAGTAAATACAGTCTTTGGCTTACTGGGTGTGGGAGCCCCGGCAAGCTGGCGGGAACTCATGCCGGCGTCCGGAACCTGAGACCACCGTTACGTCCCGCCTCAGTCACCAGAAACAAAGTAAGGATCAAGATGTCAACGTCAACGCGAGCGGCCGGTCCGCAGAACGACCGCCTGGATGCCAGGCAAACCCGGAAGGTGGTTACCGCCGGTTGTGTGGGCATCTTCGTGGAACTCTACGACAACGGCATCTTCGCCTTTATGGCCGGAACCCTTGCCTTGGTGTTCCTCGCCCCCGGCAACCCGGACAACGCACTGCTGTTTGTCTTCGCAGGCTATGCCGTGTCCTTCTTCGTGCGCCCTTTGGGTGCCGTGGTCTGCGGTTACCTGGGTGACCGCATCGGCAGGCAGAAACTGCTGGTCTTCGTTATCCTGCTCATCAGTGTGGCAACCGCCGGCATCGGCCTGCTGCCTGCCTACTCGGCAATCGGCGTCGCCGCCCCGGCGCTCCTTGTGCTGCTCCGGATGCTGCAGGGCTTCTCCGTCGGCGGCGAGTCCGCCGGCGCCATGACGTTCCTCGCCGAGCACGCGCCGGAAGGCAAGCGCGGCATCATTACCTCCTACGCCCAGATCGCCTCTTTCGCGGCCCTGCTCACCGGCACGATGGTTGCCTACTCCATGTCCCCGTGGCTCACCCAGGCAGCGATCGACGGCGGCGGGTTTGGTTCCTTCGCCTGGCGCATCCCGTTCCTGGTCGCCGTCCCCATGGGCATCATCGGCTGGTACATCCGCAAGGCGATCAGCGATACCCCCAACTTTGAGAAGCTCAAGGAAGAAGGCGGTCTGTCCAAGAACCCGCTGAAGGAAGCCTTCGCCTCCGCCGAACACCGCCGTGCCATGCTGCTGGCCCTCTTCATCCCGCTGATGAACGGCTCCGGCTACTACGTCCTCTTCTCCTACATGCCCACGTTCCTCAAGGGCAAGCAGCTCAACTTCACCATCGGCGAAGCACTCCTCGTCACCGCCTGCAGCCTGGTTGTCATCTGCATCGCCATCCCGTTCATGGGAGCCCTCTCCGACCGGGTCGGCCGCAAAAAAGTCATCGCCGGCTCCGCAATCGCGATGGCCATCGTCGGAATTCCGGCCTACGCCCTCATCGCCACCGGCGAGATGGCACTGGCCATCCTGGGTGCCTGCATCATGGCAGTGGTCTTCGCCGGCCACACCGCCGTCATCCACATCCTGATCGTCGAACTGTTCCCCACCCGGGTGCGGTACTCGGCCTACGGCCTCGGGTATAACGTCTCCTCGGCTCTCTTCGGCGGCACGGCGCCGTTGCTGATGACCTGGCTGATCTCCTCCACCGGAAACATCTACATGCCGGCGTTCTACGCCGTGATCACCGCCCTTGGCACCCTTGCCGCCGTCAGCACGGTCAAAGACCGGGCGCACCAGCCGCTCCGGGACGCCTGAACCACTCGCCGAGACTGAGGCTTTGGCCCCCGCGTCCAAGCCATCCATTCTTTTGCCAACCCCACTCATTGGAGACTTCCATGTCATTTTCAGACTATTCAACTGCCCTCGTGACCGGCGCCTCCACCGGCATGGGCGCCGCCATCGCTGAACGCCTGGCCAAGCGCGGACTCCAAGTACATGCCTTCGCCCGCAATGAAGAACGCCTGCAGGAACTGGCGGACCGCACCGGAGCCATCCCGCACACCGTTGACCTCACGGACACTGCGGCGCTGACCGCAGCGGTGGAGGGCCTGAACGTGGACGTGCTCGTCAACTGCGCCGGCGTCTCCCGCCCCGGAAACATCCTGGACTCCACCGAAAACGACATCGACGAGCTGGTGGACGTCAACCTGCGCTCCCTTCTTCAGCTGACCCGCCTGGTGCTTCCCGGCATGGTGGAGCGGGACAAGGGCCACATCGTCAACATCAGCTCCATCGCCGGCGTCTACAACTTCTATGGCCACACCGTTTATCACGCCACCAAGGCAGCAGTGCACCAGGTCTCCCGGCAGCTGCGCAACGATACCGTGGGCAAACGCATCAGAGTCACGGAGATCTGCCCAGGCCGGGTGGAGACCGAAATCTTCGGCCGGAACATGGGCGGCACACCCGAGGCCATGGAGGAAGCATGGAAGACCTACTACGAGGGTTATGAGTCCCTCACGACTGACGACATCGTCAATGCGCTGGATTATGCCGTCGAAACACCCCAGCACGTGAACGTCGGCATGCTGGAACTCATGCCCACCTTCCAGGTCCCCGGCGGACTTACCTTCGACCGCCGCTGATCTGACTGCCCCTGATCACAGCCCGTGACGGGCAACAGCCCCCGCACCGCCAACAGCAGAAACCGATAGGTCCCCTGATGCACAACATCCGTACGGTCAGTTTCCCCGACCAGCAGCTGCTCGCCGATCTGGAGCCGCTTCCGGGCGGGCTCCGGGGCGTCGTCTGGGACCTCCGGTCCGATCCCCAGGGCGGAACCCTGGCTGAGATCGATGCCGTGATCCTGCCCTACATCGACGCCGGGGCGGTGCTGCCGGCGCTGGCCAACGTGCCAGGGCTCAAGTTCGTCCAGACCCAGTCCACGGGTTTTGACGGTGTCCGGGAAGCAGCCGGTCCGGCGGCCGGTGTGTCCAGTGCCGCCGGTGTGCACGCTGCGGCCACAGCGGAACTGGCGGTGGGACTCATCCTTGCCAAGCTGAGGGGGATTGACCAGGCGGTGAGGGATCAGCTGCAGGCTGCCTGGCGGCCCGAGCGCCGCCAGTCCCTCGCAGACCGCCGGGTGCTTTTGGCCGGCGTCGGCGGCATCGGGCAGGAAATAGCAAAGCGCCTGGAACCGTTCGAGGTGACAGTCACGCGGGTGGGGAGCGCCGCGCGCGACGACGACCACGGGCACGTGCACGCTTCCTCCGAACTGGCAGAACTCGCCGCCAGCCACGACATCCTTATTTCAGTCCTGCCCCTGAGTGACCAGACGCACCACCTGATCGGCGAGAAGGTCCTCTCAGCATTGCCTGACGGCGCGCTGGTGGTCAACGTGGGCAGGGGAGCCGTGGTGGACACGGCCGCGCTGACCAAGGAAGTAACGTCCGGCCGGCTGCAGTGCGCCATCGACGTGGTGGATCCGGAACCGCTCCCGGCTGACCACCCGCTGTGGCGTTCGCCGAACGCCCTGATCACGCCCCATATTGGGGGTAACGCGTCCGCCTTCGAACCACGGATGGTCAAGCTCCTGTCGCAGCAGCTGGAAGCGCTGGCAGCTGGCCGCCTTCCGGCCAACCTCGTGCAGAACGGCCCCTTCTAGGGAGCAGCGCGAACGGACAGTTGGGGCCCTCTGAGCAGCGCGAACGGACAGTTGGGGCCCTCTGAGCAGCGCGAACGGACAGTTGGGGCCCTCACCGCAGGGCCCCAAGTGTCCCTTCGCGCGAAAAGAACGGCCGTCCCAACGTGGACGGCTAGGAACAACCACCGCGCCCCAGCGATCGGCGCCAAACAGCACAAACCGCGGCGAAGGAGCTGCTCAACTATGAATACACTTTTTGATTTGACGGGGCGGGTTGCCCTGGTGACGGGTTCGAGCCGGGGGATTGGTCATGCGTTGGCGCGGGCGTTGGCTGATGCCGGGGCGACGGTGGTGCTGAACGGGATTAATGCGGAGCGGTTGAAGGCGGCGGAGGCGGCGATGGCCGCGGACTTCGCGCCGGGGCGGGTGCATGGTGTCGCGTTTGATGTCACGAGTGATGCCGAGGCTGCCCGGGGTGTTTCGTGGGTGGAGGAGCATGTGGGTCCGTTGCAGATCCTGGTGAACAATGCCGGGATCCAGCACCGGGTGCCGATGCTGGAGCTCGATGTGGCGGATTGGGAGCGGGTGATCAGGACGGATCTGACGGGCGCGTTCCTGGTGGGGCGTGAGGCGGCACGGCATATGATCCCGCGGGGCAGGGGCAAGATCATCAATATCTGTTCGGTGCAGACGGATCTGGCCCGGCCCACGATCGCCCCGTATGTGGCGGCCAAGGGCGGGCTGCGGAACCTGACCCGGGCGATGACGGCGGAGTGGGCGGGCTCCGGGCTGCAGATCAACGGGATCGCCCCGGGCTACATCCACACGGAGATGACGCAGAACCTGGTGGATGATGAGCAGTTCAATGCCTGGATCCTGGGCCGGACCCCGGCGCACCGGTGGGGCACGGTCCAGGACCTGGCCGGCCCGGCGGTGTGGCTGGCTTCGGACGGATCGGATTTTGTGAACGGGCAGACGATCTTTATCGACGGCGGAATGACGGTGGTGGTCTGATGGGCGCTTCAGCAGTGGCTCAGGGGACCGAAGCAACAGCCCTGCTTGGTTCCGGGGTGCCGGTGTCGGGTTTGGCGGTGGTGGCGCATGCGGCGGGGGATCTGCGGATCGAGGAGGTCCCGCTGGGTGCACCGGCCGCGGACGAGGCC
>NZ_JBTNDK010000051.1:0-12421 GCF_054511035.1 Pseudarthrobacter sp. MDT1-22
CAAAAAACACCAACCCGCCGCCAGTACGGCACAATAGAACCACAACCCCGTGGCCCCGTTTTCAATTGGCGCTATTGGCCCCATTTTCGGTTGGCGTTAACACTCCTTAGTTAGCGAAGCGCGGTGCTCGGCATTGGGTTCCCTGTTGGTTGTGGGATAGGCCGTAGTAAACGCCAGAACTGCGTAATGCAGAATCCCAAAAGATCCTTGTATCCCGACCGTTAGCCGGGCTCCCAAGTTCTCCATATCTTGCAACGCCGTGTTCACGATCGGTCGTCCTCAACAATCACGACAGTGCGTGTTTCCACAATGAGCCCCCCACTCAAGGCCACATTTGTGCCAATACAGCACGCTAGCACCCACGCCTCAAGCAAAATTCGGCCGCCCTGAGGAAATGTTGATTCCACCTTGACCTGGAGCCAACGTTCCATCGCTTCGGTGCGTTCGGCACTGATCCGAGTCGAACCAGGAAACGTGTCATCCGCTGCGGTAGCCATCCGGGTCGGCTTCACGCTGACGCCGGTTGCCGAGATTGGCGACGGCCATGACTGGTACGAGCACGCAATCCTCTAAAGGTTCCAAAAACAGCGTCCGTCATTTGCCGCCAACAGAACAACGCCAAATACCGCTGCGGTTCACAAATTCCGGGCTTTTCCAAGGGACCGTCAAGCCGACTGTTTCGTCTTGATAAACGATCGGTTATTAAGACAGCGGCCAAGGCCGTTACGAGCATTCCGAATCCCGCGGAAACAGAAACGTCGCCTTGTCTCAGCAATGGGTCTCACTCTGCTATTCTCAGGAATAGTATCAAGGTACCTTTAATGAGACTACTGGGTGGGGAATCATGGGCGCGATCGGTTATGCCAGGGTAAGCACGGCTGAGCAGTCTGCCCAGTTGCAGACAAAGGCACTGCGAGCAGCCGGCTGTGATCGCATCTTCACAGACCACGGCGTAAGTGGGACTCAGGCCAGCCGGCCCGAGCTGGATAAGATGCTTGATCACCTGCGCAGTCGGGATGAGCTGGTGATCTGGAAGCTTGACCGGTTGGGACGCAACACAAAGAACCTGCTGGAGCTGGTGGAACAGCTGGAAGCCAAGGGCGTGACATTCCGCTCCCTGACAGAGGGCATCACTACGACGGGACCGATGGGCAAGGCAATGCTAACGATCATGGCCGCGTTCGCTCAACTGGAACGCGACACGCTAGTCGAACGGACCAGGGCCGGCATGGCCGTTGCCGCAGCCAACGGACGCAAGGCGGGACGGCGGCAGGTTGCCGCTGATGATGAGAATGTAACGAAAGCGAAGGCGTACCATGCCAAGGGCAACAGCGTGGCAGAGATCCAGAGGCTTATCGGGGTTTCACGCGCCACCGTGTACCGCTACCTGAACATGGAGTGAGACGCTACGGCTCAATCCTTCGAGCGTTCGCAGCGACAACCGTCAGCGCTAGCTCGCGGCCGCCACTCTGCTAAACGGAGCTCAGCGCCCCTGCCAGTCAGTCTGGCCGACAGGGACGCTCAGGTGATTAGGGTTCGGTCCAGGAACCGAGGTCCCAAGCATGTATTGACGACAGCCGCACCCTAGTATTCGCGAGCTTCACACTGCTTCCACCAGCGAAGACTGTGACATCTTTTAGGTGGATGAATCCACGTGGGGGTACAGGGCGCGACTCTGCGTCCCTGGCCTCCTTCATCTTGGCGATTACTTCAGCGGTACTGTCTTCAATGCTTCGTCGCACTTCCACGACTTTTGATGCACCCGCCCTGATCAACGCATCATTTAAACGCCCGGTCCATGCAGCGTGTGGGACGGCTGTGCCGCTGATGACGCCACCTGATGTGAGCACCGTGATCCCGAACGTGGAATCCGTGCCCTGATCATCGTGACCGAATATGAGATCCATCAGTTCTTGAAGCTCCATATCGGACGCTGCTATGTCAGCGCGTATCTTCTTGTCGATCTCAGCTTTGTCGGCTTCTGACCGCTCCGGCATTTGCACCATTACATCCCCCAAACAGATTGGTCCCTTGCAGCACTTTTGTGTGCCTCGGCCATAGTACGATGCGAAGCAGCAAAAACCCGACGACAGTTCGCTGATTGGCTTTCTGCGGGTAGTACCAGTCGAAGGAGGTCGCTCAGTCATTAGGTGAGGGCTCTTGACCCTGTCTACACGGAGGGCTTAGAGGCCACTCCAAGCTGGGAGATCCGCAACCGTAAAGCACAGGACGAGGCGCAGTGGAGTGACCGTTTGTCAGTGCTCGTGTCTTACAGGGCAGCAGGCAATGACTGGCCCCGACTCAAGAAACACGGCAGACGAGGCTGAGTATCGTCTCGGCATCTGGCTGCAGTATCAGCGCACGAAGCTCGCGGCAGGGCAGCTTGGAGCGTCAACGGAGCATCGCCTGGACGAGGCACTTCCGGGCTGGAGACAAAGCGTAGCCATGGTCGCAAGGGTTCAGTGTCACACCACGCCACTGCCCTTGGCTATCGGGTCGCAGTGCCGGGCTGCCCAAGCGGCTGGAAAGCGCCAACGTCAAGAGGGCCAACAACTGCATACCGCAGAGTCAGGCGCCCCCAGGAAATCGCGGAGCTGTGGGCGTCGCGGTCGCCACGTTGTACGTCAGCGGTCAGAGCCGTGTTTTTGTCTACGGTTTTCCGTGAACGACGTCCATGGTGCGGTTTGCGAAATCCCTTAGCTCCTTGTGCGACATCGGTGCCGTTGCATATCCGGGGTTTGCTTGATGATGAAAGGACCCTACATACGTGTTGATTTTTTCGATCTCATCAACGACAGGAACAGCGAATTGCAGAGGACTCGGTGCGGACGAAGACCTAATCTTCGCGATGGCCTCACCTAGTAGGAGGCCCTCCCGAATATCTTGCGGGAACCTTCTATGCAAATAACCTTCAAGCAGTGGCCGAAGTTGCTTGGCGACGTGGTTAGCGTCGTGAAGGCCAGTGTTTAGATACTCAGCAACTTGTCGGCGCATCTTCAAATACTCGGTCTCACAAAGTTCGTCGAGTGAAACTGGGAGCCAAGAACTGTAGCCGGCCGGCCCGTAGTGGATCCCGATCTCGGCAATGGGCCGCGTGTCATCCCGACGAAGGCTCCTCGCCCGGTAATGCCGCAGGAACGGTGCGTCGTGGCTGCAAAGTATGAGCTGCTGGGCAGCCTCTTCCATTTGAAGGACTACTTCTGCCGTTTGATGACGACGTCCTGCATCCATGCTGCTCATTGGATCGTCTACGACCACGATGTGAGTTGCCACAGCAGGATCTCGAAGGATCGTTGCCGCAAAAAAGGCGAATGCCAAAGTGCGCTTGTCGCCCTCGCTGAGCGCGGAGTCAAAGCTTGGGCCCGTCCCATGCTTCAGAGGAACCTCAGCGTCCCGAAGCTTAATCACGAACTCTGTCTGGGGTGCGCCAATAAAGTTCGTTGTCATGCGGTCGATGCTGAACTCGGCACCAAACTTCGTCAAAAGCTCGTTGATCGCGTCCTGAAACAGCACTAACGTTGCATTCATAGTTGCACGGGCTTTCTCACGCGCATCTGATTTTTCCGCGTCAGCTAACTTGAGCGCCTGCCCTTTGGCCGCGAGGTCGTCCATCGTCACCTGCACGTCAGGATCATGCCGAATCTGGGATCTTACGAGCGACTTCCGCTTCTGACGGAGGGCGTCCGAGTCTTGAACCTGGAGATCAGCCTTGAACTGATTCAACCGTTCTATCTCGTTGGCTATGACCTTATTGACCTGTCCCAAATGACGCTCGATATCGTCCCAGAGCTGAACCACGGCTGTCTCCGTTGCCGATTGAACAACGGCAGTAAGAGGTGCAGCCTGCTTGGCACTTAGCAGCGGCTCGATGAGGGCCCGCAATTCGACTATCAGCCGGTCAATAAGCGGAGTGTCCACAAGAATCTTCTGAACGTCCCCTACGTCAGACCAGTTGTTGAGACGCAGTTCCTGCATGTCTCGGTCCGCTGCCAACCTGCCCGCAAATCCATTCGCGAAGTTCTGGAAATCGCGGACAATTTCTTCAACGTCGCCGAGTAGCGAAACATAGCGCTCATCGAAGTAAGTCCGGTAGGCCTCCACAAGCGGAAGCCCATGAATGTCCTGGTTGCAGTACGGACAAAGGCCACCCTGCTCGAGACGTCGCCCGGTCTGAAGCCACGCTTCTGCGCCTTCTTTGTGGAAGTGTGCAGCATGGGCCCGGACCTTGGCCTCAGCCTCGTCTCCTACTCCCCCCAAATCTTTTCCCAGTACGGAGAACAGCCTCTTACGATTCCAGGTTGGCGACGACAAAACGTCAGGTATCGGCCTCGCGGAGATTAACGTGGCATTGGCGTTTGCGTCCAAATCTCGGTCGACTTCGGCGATCGAGTGTTCAATGTCGACCACAGCGGCCAACTTGCTGAATTCTGCTAGGGACACTCCAGTGTGGTGCGGCGCAACCCGTGCTGCAAGCAGACGTATCTGTTCTTTCAGCACCCGGGCATCTTCAGCCGCCGCTTCTTCGCGCCGAACTTCTGATACTGCTGCATTACCGAGGGCAAAGCGGAGAAGATTTCTCCGCTGCGACGCTTCCACGGCTGCGCCAGAGTAGACGCTGTCGCGAATAAAGGCGGCGTCAAAAACCCTAATTTCCGGTCGGAGTTTGTCCCAAGAACCAGCTATCAGGGCGCTCGTGCTGGGTCCAGAGCTAAAAACTAGCTTGGCTGAAGGATCAACTTGCTGATCTACAGTTCGTCGCCTTTCGACTTCCTCCAGACTGCCAGTCTGAAGGGAGTTTAATAGCGAACAGAAAGTTGACTTGCCCCGTCCATTTTCGGCATAAACAAGGGACGTGGCTTCAAACTTTGGGCTTGGCCCCGAGTCATGCAGAAGGCCGATGCCCTTGATCTTAACCACTTTTGTTAGCATGACAAGCCTTCCCCCAACCCACGATTACCCCCATGAAATCTACTGCATCTGTGGGAGACGAGGCTTTCAAAGTGGGTTTCCGGCGCGGCGCAGGAGACAACTCGAGGAGGAGTGGCCGCCGCCGTGTTTGGAGTCCAGCCAATCGGTAGCCCATGGCTGTAGGTAGTCCGAGGCACGCACCGAGCCACCAAGACTGACACGAATTTGACGTGAATCACTTTAATGCGATTATCAGCCTGTGCCAGTCCAAGATGATCAACGAGAGATAGAAGCCATCAGCGCTTCAACCTGATTCAGGCCGAAGATAAAAAGCGAGCCGACATTGACGCGTACCTTCGCATCGACGGTCACGACCACCGACAGTGCCGTTCCCCCGCCTCACGGACCACTTACGCCTCGCTAAGGACCCTAAAGTGCGTTCGAAACACTTACGGATGCGGGCCCCATGCCGGCGCCCTGACGGCCCTCGTGGCCTAGCGAAGCGTGCTTCGCGACTTCACCACTGGGACCGCTCTGTAGCCGCCCCTTTCGAGCGTCATCAACGTCTCCTCGATGCTGCCGTGATGCTTCGGTCCGAGCCGGACCTTGGCAATGGGCAGCGTCAGCGGCGTTTCTTGATACTGCGGCAACCATCTCGGGTCATCCTCTAGATCGGCGCCCTCCGCAGCGCCCGTAATTTTCAAGAATGGAACATCGCCCAAACCCGACTTCGCGTGAGGCCGAGTGTGAACGACGTCCGGATTCGATGGGCGGCTGATCACGTATCGGATTTCGTGCTCAGCCCGGAATCCCCGGTTCTTAATGCTGGCCACGCCGCGCGCATACTCGCTTAGCGCTTGGTCCCGTATGAGGCCGGACATATCAACATCGACGTCCGGGTGTGGATTACGCTCCATGCCCGAGAGCATCTCACCAACCGAGGAGTGTATCGCCTGAACCTGCCTACTGCGCTCGTACCGCATCTTCGTCCAGTGGAACGGTACATCTTCGATGGGGCCATAGCCGCTGCCCGCCGATCCTTCGTCACCAAGAATAGGCATGTGCGACCCCTGGCGAATGCCAATTGCAACCCCGGTGCCTTGGCCCGCGTATCGGTCCCACTGAGAGTTATCGTCCCCATAACGGGAAAAACTCACGCTAAAGGCGCTCCCCTGAAAAGGGTAGTGCTCCCACTCTTCCAGGAGCTCGCGCACTGGTTCGAGGTCAAGTGCGGCGTCCTGCTCCTTCGGGCTTAGAAACACATCGCTCTTAGCACGACCTTCTTTTCTAAGCTGCTTCTTGAATTTTTTGATGCCCAGTTTGATTTCGTCAGTGTCGTTCAAGTAGCCGACGTCCGTGGCCCATATGACGTCATTGCGGATCACCGATTCGAAGACCTCGGCCGAAGTGTAGTGCCACACTACTCGGCGCTGGCGACGTTGCTTCTTTGCCCACTCCGGATTCGGCTCAAGGTCGAAGTCCCCGAGGTCGAAGTTCCCGAAGATGTTCTTCCACTCATCCGTCATGCCGATAATCTCACTTCTACGGGCCAGTCCTTCGAGCCGCCCCAGATGCAGGGCGATGCGGTGCGATCGACAAGTTCTTTGCCCGAGACTACCAAGGGAATACCAGAGTTCCGTCACAGAACTTGGCTGATTTCGGGTGATCCAGGCTGAATCCTCAGCTTCATCGGACAAGAAAAAACCCCGCGGTTCCCATGCAAACACTGGGAACTACGGGGTTCTAGCTGGTGGCTCCGACCGGCGTCGATCCGGTGACCTTTCGATTTTCAGTCGAACGCTCTACCAACTGAGCTACAGAGCCTAGGTGACATGTCACCTTGACCGCCGGAGTTTCTTCCGGCAATCAGAGCGACCCTGACGGGACTTGAACCCGCGACCTCCGCCGTGACAGGGCGGCGCGCTAACCAACTGCGCTACAGGGCCTTGATTTTCTTGCTTTGCGGCATCGCTACCGCTTTTTTCAAGGCTTCCAGCTTACCAGACGTTTTCAGCCTGCCAGACCAATTCCTTGCGTACCCCCAACGGGATTCGAACCCGTGCCGCCGCCGTGAAAGGGCGGTGTCCTAGGCCGCTAGACGATGGGGGCCAGAACCCGTTCGGCACAAAATAAAAGGCTTCGAGCCGAGGGCCCTCAGTCTTTACGTTTGCAGTTGCTCCGAACTGGACTCTAAAACTATAGGGCCTCGGCGGGAATAACTCAAAATCGGCCCGCAGACACCTGACCGAAGCGGCCGGAACAGGCGAAGATGGACAGATGGATGCCGTCGCCGCACTCAATGAAATTGCTTTCTGGTTGGAACGGGAACGCGCTGCCACGTTCAAGGTCCAGGCCTTCCGGAAGGCGGCCGGGATCATCGCCGGGCTTGACCCTTCGGAGGTGGCAGTCCGGGCCCGGGACGGCAGGCTCAAGAGCATGAAGGGCATCGGCGACAGAACGTACCAGGTGGTCCGGCAGGCCGTGGACGGCGAGGTGCCCGAGTACCTTGAGGACCTGCGCCAGCGCAGCGGGGCGCCTCTGGCCGACGGCGGGGCCGAACTCCACGCAGCACTCCGCGGCGACCTCCACAGCCACAGCGACTGGTCCGACGGCGGCTCCCCCATCCAGCTCATGGCCGATGCCGCCCGCCTGCTGGGCAGAGACTACCTGGCACTGACAGACCACTCGCCCAACCTGACCATCGCCAACGGGCTCAGCGCCGAGCGCCTGACCGAACAGCTCGATGTAGTGGCCGCCATCAACGCCGCCTCCGCAGTTGACGGCAAGGATGACGGATTCCGGCTCCTGACCGGCATCGAGGTGGACATCCTGGAAACCGGCGAACTGGACCAGTCGCCGGACATGCTGGACCGGCTGGATGTTGTGGTGGCCAGCGTCCATTCGAAGCTTCGGGCGGACCGCGCCACCATGACCCAGCGGATGCTCCAGGGCATCCAGAACCCCCAGACCAATGTGCTCGGCCACTGCACCGGCCGCCTGGTGGAGGGCTCCCGTGGCACGCGGCCGCAATCGGACTTCGACGCCCGGGAGGTGTTCGCGGCGTGCGCCGAATACAACGTGGCGGTAGAGATCAACTCCCGCCCCGAGCGGCAGGACCCGCCGGACGACCTGATCCAGCTGGCCCTCGACGCCGGCTGCCTGTTCTCGATCGACAGCGACGCCCACGCCCCCGGCCAGCTCGACTTCCTCCAGTACGGGGCGGCCCGCGCCGCACACAACAACGTTCCCGCGGAGCGCATTGTGACCACCTGGCCTCTGGAGCGGCTCCTGGAGTGGTCAGCCCGGGATTGGCAGAAACTCGACTAGACGTGACCGATTCCCGCCAGCTGCCGGCGTTGCCGCGGGGATAGATTGGCAGCATGGCCTCAAGCACACCTCCCAGCGCAGCAACATCGGCGGCGCTTCGCCCACCACCTGGCCGCACGAACGCCCTCGGCGTCGCTGCCGTGGTGGTCACAGTGGTGCTCTGGGCCTCGGCGTTCGTGGGGATCCGCGCCATCGGCCCCACGTTCTCCCCCGGATCCCTGGCCTTGGGCAGGCTGGCCGTTGCCGCCGTCGTGCTCGGCGCACTGGTGCTGCCGCAACTGGCCAAGAGCAAGGTGCTGCCGCGAGGCCGCGAATGGGGGCCCATCCTGGGGTACGGCGTGATGTGGTTCGGCGGCTACAACGTGGCCCTGAACGCCGCGGAACACCTGCTGGACGCCGGGACCGCAGCCTTGCTGATCAACGTCAACCCCATCCTCGTTGCCATCATGGCCGGATTCTTCCTGAAGGAGGGCTTCCCGCGCTGGCTGATAATCGGCAGCCTGGTGGCGTTCGGCGGGGTTGCGCTGATCGCGCTCGGATCCGGCTCAGGTTCCGGGGAACGTTCGACGGCGGATGTGGCCGGCGTGCTGCTCTGCCTCCTTGCCGCCGTGCTCGCCGCCGTCAGCGTCATCATCCAGAAACCGGTGTTGCGGAAGTTCCCGGCGGGCCAGGCCACCTGGTTCGGCATCATGGTGGGGGCCGTCTGCTGCCTGCCCTTCAGTGGCCAGCTGGTGTCCGAGCTGCAGTCCGCCCCGCTGCCGGCAACACTGGGCCTGGTGTATTTGGGCGTCTTCCCCACCGCCATTGCGTTCACCACCTGGGCCTACGCGCTGTCGCTGATTGACGCCGGAAAACTGGCGGCCACCACCTATCTGGTGCCGGGCGCTACCATCCTGATCTCCTGGCTGATCCTCAGCGAAGTCCCCGCCGCGCTGGGCCTGGTGGGCGGGGTGGTCTGCCTGGTGGGCGTGGGCCTGACTCGCCGCAGGTCCCGGTAGGGCTCTCAGGGTTCCGATCGCTTCACTGCCGTGCCCGCGATGATCGGCGTGGCCAGGGCAACAGCCGGAGCCTCCAACCTGCTAACTTCCGTGAAGTCGAACCCGGCCTCGCCGATGGATGCCACCGTGTTCCGGTTGATGTGGCACCCGGGCGCCACGCATCGGCCCCACAGACCGTCCAGCCTGTCCTGCCAGCGGGCCGCCCGGCCCTGTCCGCGGACATGTTCCAGCACCGCGAGTGTCCCGCCGGGTTTGAGCACCCTGCGGGCCTCCACCAGGGCAAGCCGCTGATCCGGCACCGAGCACAGAACCAGGGTGAACACCACGGCGTCCGCCGCCCCGTCCGGAAGCGGCAGGTGCTCCGCATCGGCGTCGGAAACCTCCACCGGAACCGACGACTCCCCGAGCCGGGAGCTCAATCGGGCCCGCATATAGCGGTCCGGCTCCACGAGAATGACGCGCTCAGCGTGGCGGAAGTGCCGCAGGTTCGCCCCGGTGCCTGCGCCCACGTCCACCACGGTTCCCGTCAGCCCGGAAAGCAGCCGCGCCCGGCGAGGAGCGAGCTCCCGGCGCTCCACAGAGGCCGACAACGTGTCGTACATGGCGGCAAAAAGGCGATGGCGGAGGGACATCCGGCTCCTCACAGGCGGTCAGTGATGGGATTCAGTATGCGCGCCAACCCGGCTGCGGACTAGAGTCTGCATATGCCCGTCAACCTGCCGCCCGGCCTGCCCATCATCCCGGATGGCCCGCAAGAGTCCGGTCCGTTTGAGATGTCCGCTGACGATTTCGAAGCCGCCGTCACGGATGCCCTGGGCCTGATCCCCGCCAAGCTTGCGGCCGCCATGGACAACGTGGCGGTGTTTGTCGAGGACGACTACGTGCCCGGCCCGGGCGAGGACCCGGACACCGTTCTGCTGGGCCTCTATGAGGGTGTTCCCCTGACGGAACGGGATTCATGGTGGGATGCCGGTTCGCTGCCGGACCGGATCACCATCTTCCGCCAACCCATCCTGGACATCTGCGGGTCCCGCGACGAGGTGATCCAGGAGGTGGCTGTGACGGTGGTCCACGAGATCGCCCACCACTTCGGCATCGATGACCGGCGGCTGCACGAGCTCGGCTGGGACTAGCCTTGTAGGCATGGGACACGACCACAGCCACACACACGGGATCACGGCAACAGGCCGGCACCGCAAACGGCTCATCGCCGTCCTTGCCATCACCCTGGCAGTGGTGGTGGTCCAGGTGATCGGCGCGGCACTGTCCGGATCATTGGCCCTGCTGGCTGATGCCGGCCACATGCTCTCCGACGCGGCAGGCGTGACCATCGCGCTCCTGGCTGCCTGGATCGCCGGACGCCCGGCGAGTGACCAGCGGACCTACGGCTACCAGCGCGCCGAGGTCCTGGCCGCCCTGGCCAACGCGCTGATCCTGATTGTCATCTCGGTGGTCATCTTCACCGAGGCCATCCGGCGGATCGGCTCGGCGCCCGAGGTCCACACCGACATCATGCTCTTCGCCGCTATCCTGGGCGCAGTGGCCAACCTCGTTTCGCTGCTGATCCTGCGCGGCGCGCACCAGGACAGCCTGAACGTCCGGGGCGCCTACCTTGAGGTACTGGGTGACCTGCTGGGCTCAGTCGCCGTCATCGTTGCTGCCCTGGTCATCATGTTCACCGGCTACCAGGCCGCCGATACGATCGCCTCCGTGCTCATCGCCCTGATGATCCTGCCGCGGGCCTGGAGCCTGCTGCGGGATGTGGTGGACGTCCTCCTGGAGGCAACCCCCAAGGGCGTGGAGGTGCAGATGATCCGCGAGCATATCCTCAGCGTTGATGGAGTGGTGGATGTCCATGACATCCATATCTGGACGATTACTTCGGGCGTGCCGGTGTTTTCGGCTCACGTGGTGGTGGAGGACGGCGTCCTTAATGCCCGCGGCGCCGACCAGCTACTGGACAGGCTCACCACCTGCCTGGGGTCCCACTTTGACACCGAGCACTGCACTTTCCAGCTGGAGCCCGCCAGCCACTCGGAGCACGAATCGCGCCAGCACGCCTGATCGTTGCGGCATGCGCAGCGGACTCGAAACGACACGCCGGACCAGATGTGCCGGAATCGCACTCTTGTTGATTATGTTATTGATGTGACCAGTGTTGCCAAAGTGCACACCCTTACGTAGCCTCGGACTGCTGGGTGATCAGCAGAGGGGCTCCTTGTGCCGCCACCAGACCTCGCTCCCCCAGCCTTACTACGTGCGAGGTTCTGCGAAAGGGTTTGACCGGATCCGGCCTGAAGGCCGCCGTGCTGTGCACCGCCGTCGTACTTTTCGGCACGCTGACCCTCCCCGCCCAGGCAGCGTCCATGCCGCAGGCCCGGCTGTGGACTTCAGCGCTTTGCGGCGGCTCTTTTTGAAAGTTCCATGTCGCTAATTGCCGATGACAAGGATGCTGGCAGCGGTTTCGACGACGTCGTCTGTGATGGTTTCTAGTTGGTTGATCTTGAGTACTCGTTGGATCTGGGCATCGATCTGCCCCATCAGTTCATCGAAGGCGCCGGAAGCCTTGAAAGACTCCATGCTCCCGGCGGCAGCGACCTTCGCCGCGAGTGAATCCGCCGTCTGAGGTTCGTGTTCAGTTCAGCGCTGGCTGCCGTGCGCGGCTACGGACAGCGCCTGCCACTCGTTCCACGTCGCGAGCCGGGATTCGTAGTCGGCGGTGGCGATGGCCAGCGGCGCCTCTCCGAAGAAGACCCGCAGGGGCGGGTTCTCGGAGTCCACCAGGGCGAGTACCGCGTCCCTGGTCGCCGCCGGGTCACCGGGAGTGCCGCGCCGGCTGGGCCGGTTGGCGGCCTGCTCACGGACCCCGTCGTAGGCGGGCAGTTCTGTGGCGTGCCTCGCGGAGCTGCCGCCCCAGTCGGTGGAGTAACCACCGGGCTCGATGAGGGTGACGTTGATGCCGAAGCCTGCCACTTCCTGCGCGAGTGACTGACTGAGGCCTTCCAGCGCCCATTTGGAGGCGTGGTAGATGCCCACTGTGGGAAACGCTGAGATCCCGCCGATGGAGGAGACCTGCAGGATGTGGCCGCTAAGGACCCGTCAGTATTCAACACGCGGCTATTGTGATTTGTCGGGTTTGAGAGTGTAGTTCCATTCGCCGTGCCATTGATGGCGGGTGATGGGAAGGG
>NZ_JBTNDK010000052.1:0-12029 GCF_054511035.1 Pseudarthrobacter sp. MDT1-22
AAATACCGGGCCAAAGGCCGTGCCATCGACCGCCGAACCTACCCCGCGACACTCACCACGAGAATCTTGACACCCGACCCAGACGACTAACCGAACGGCATTGGGCCTAGACGGCGGCGGCGCTTTCCGGGTGGACCGTGGCCTGGACCGTTGCTGAAATGGCCTGGCCCACGGTCTTCGCCTGACGCAGGACTTCCTTTGGTGAGGGCGTGATGAGCTCGCCCACTCCCACGAGGTAGATGCCGATCTGCCGCATGGCTGCCACCAGGTTGCGGCCAACCGTGATGCCGAAGTCGCTGAGCATGCGCCGCAGCTGGCTGTGCGCGCACCGGGTCAGCACAATGTTGTCAGCCAGCAGGATTCCGTTGGGCGTATGGACTTCCCACTTGCCGGACGGGGAGCCCGCGGCTGTTCCCGCAGTATTTCCGCCTGGTGCGCCGCCCACCATGGTCAGCTGAACCGCCCGGGTGGTGTTGCGGACATCCATGTGGTGGCTGGCGGCGTAGTTGCGCAGGTGGCGGAGGATCTCGTTGCGCTCCCGGAGGGAGTCGGAGTCGGCTGCGTCGCAGCGTTGCAGTGAAGCGGTGTTGGCCGGTTGTCCGGCGCCGAGGATGTCGAGCCCGTCCACCACAATCGCGTCCACACCGCGGCGGCGCAATTCTGCGCCGACAGCCAGGCCTGAGAGCCCCGTGCCGATGATCACCGTGGTGGTCCGTTCGGTCCCGCCATTCAGAGGCATGCTTGACACTACAGTTTTCCTCCTTCAAAGGCTTTCGGATGCAGGCAGCGTTGCCCCGCATGCGTTCCGTTACCCCCAAAGTTCGGCCGCAGCACCGGCCCGGGACGCACCTGAATTGGGCGTCGGCGGACCGGCAGTGCCTCGAAGACTACAGAACATTCAGGGCCGTGGATAGCCCAAACACAAACATTCTTCTTATCGTTGAATACGGTTGCCACTCCGTTTGCCATGGGCTGTGAATAACCCGCCATCCAGCGGTCCGCAGCCGCTTGCTAAGTGTCTGCGGACCGAGAATAGTGAGAAGCGGAAGCAGGGTTCTCCAGCCCGTCGGGGCCCACATCGCGGCCGGTGCGGGCGGAGGGCGCCGCTTCTGGCAGAATAGCCGCAACATAAGGCAGTATCGCGAGGAGGCGGCCCGATGGGCGCACAAGAGATGCATCCGGATCCGGAACAGGACCGGGCCGGAAATTCGGCTGCTCCGGTGGGAATTGTTGTGGGGGTGGATGGATCCGACCACGGCCAGTGCGCTTTGGTGTGGGCTGCCCGGGAAGCCGAGCGCCGCCGTCGGCCGTTGCATATTGTCACCGCGTATTCAGTGCCGATCTTTGCGGCGTCCGGGCTGGACGGCGGGTACGCCACCGTGGATGATTCCGTGATCCGCGAGGGCGCTGAAGCGATCGTCAAACAGGCGCTGGACAAGGTTTCCGGCTACAACATCGAAGTTGACGGCTCCGTGGAGAACGGCGACGCCTCGGGTGTGCTCCTGGAAATGTCCGAGACAGCCGATCTGCTGGTGTTCGGCACCCGCGGCCGTGGCGGATTTGT
Organism: Pseudarthrobacter sp. MDT1-22; assembly: GCF_054511035.1. Lineage (NCBI taxonomy): Bacteria > Bacillati > Actinomycetota > Actinomycetes > Micrococcales > Micrococcaceae > Pseudarthrobacter > Pseudarthrobacter sp. MDT1-22. Next base: position 1,565 of record NZ_JBTNDK010000052.1, read on the forward strand.
GGGACGCCTGCTGGGCTCGGTGAGCAGCGCCCTGCCGGCTCACGCCAAGTGCCCCACGGTCACGGTGCCGCTGGTGTGTTCGGACCGGCTGGGCGAAACCACCGAAGACAAGCGCATCAGGGCCGAGCAGGCCAAGCCAGGACACAAGCAGGTCGAGAACGTTGTGGTGGTGGGCGTGGACGGGTCCGAACAGGCACGCATCGCCGTGCTGGAGGCTGCGGACCAGGCTGAACGGCTCGGGGCAACCCTGCGCGTGATCTGTGCGGTGCCGCAGTTCAGCGGCTCCCTGGCCTGGGTTCCGGCCCCCATGGACCGCAAAGCCCTCTTCGATGACATCCGGGTCCAACTTAACGCCGGGATGGCCTGGCTAAAAAGCCACTACCCCAACCTTTCCGTGGAGTCGGAACTGCTGGACGGTTCGGCCGTGGATGTTCTCGTTGAGGCCAGCCGGCACGTAGAACTGGTGGTTGTGGGCACCCGGGGCCGTGGCGGGTTCACCGGCATGCTCCTGGGCTCCACGTCCGGCGGTGTGCTCCACCACGCCAAGAGCCCGGTCCTGGTGGTTCCGGACCGCGACGATCCGCGGCTGGCGGACCGGGCGCAGTTCGGACCGATCCCCGGCGCAGCCTGACCCATCACCTTCGCAGCAGGAGGCATGAAAATGCCTGACACCGGCAGTTCGTCTCCCATCCTCGGATTGGAGGCGGTCACCGCAGCAATGATTCCCCTGGTGGGTGGCAAAGCGGCCAACCTGGGGGAGCTGCTCGCCGCCGGGCTGCCCGTGCCTGACGGATTCTGCCTCACCACGGAGGCCTACCGCGAGGCGGCCGCGGGCCACGCGCATCGAACGGACGGCCTGCTCGCCGCCGTCCACACTGCTCTTCAGGCAACGCCCGACGGCGACCTCCCCGCCCTGGCTGTGCTGGCGTCCCGGGCCCGGGGTATTATCCAAAACGCCCCGGTCCCCACCGAGGTGGCCGCCGCCGTCGAACAGGCCTATGCAGCCCTGGGGGACAACGTTCCGGTGGCCGTCCGGTCCTCAGCCACTGCGGAGGACCTTCCGTCGGCGAGTTTCGCCGGCCAGCAGGACACTTATCTGAACGTGGTGGGCGCTGCCGCCGTCGTGGAAGCCGTGCGCAACTGTTGGGCCTCGCTCTGGACGGACCGGGCGGTCAGCTACCGGGCAAGCAGGGGGATAGACCCGGCCGCGGTGGCGCTGGCCGTGGTGGTCCAGCGGATGGTGGACGCCACCGCCGCCGGTGTGCTTTTCACCGCGAACCCGCTGACGGGCCGCCGGAGGCAGGCCGTGATCGATGCCAGCCCGGGCTTGGGGGAAGCGGTGGTGTCCGGGGCCGTGAACCCGGACCATTTCGTCGTTGACCCGCTCACCGGGCGGGTCCTGGAACGCCGGCTTGGGGACAAACGCATCGCGGTCCGGCCCATCCCCGGCGGCGGCACACGGACCCTGGCTATCAGCAACGGCGGGGCGGCGGCGTGCCTGACGGACAAGCAGGCCGCCGAACTTGCAGCCTTAGGCCACCGGGTGGAGGGCCACTTTGGCTCGCCGCAGGACATTGAATGGGCCATTGCCGGCGATGGTCATTTCTGGCTGACCCAGTCGCGGCCCATCACCACGCTGTTCCCCGTCCCGCAGCGGGCCGCCGGCGGGGAGGGCACGCGCGTTTACCTTTGCTTCAGCCTGGCGCAGGGCCTGACCCGCCCCATCACGCCCATGGGCCTGGCAGCCTTCCGGCTTATTGCCTCTTCCGTGGCCCGCGCGGCGCAGTTCGATGTGCCCGAGCCGCGCAGGGGTCCGTCCCCTTACGCAGTGGCGGCCCAGCGGATCTACTTTGATCTGACCGCCGTAGCCCGCAGCACCACCGGCCGGCGGATCGTTCCGCGCGTCTTTGACGTGATGGAAGCTCGCTCGGCCACGGTGCTGCGCAGGGTTTTCGAGGACCCACGGTTTTCCGTGACGCGCAGGACGCCGCTGGGCTTGCTGCGGCACGTGGTCCCGGCGGCGGTGCATGCCAGGGTGCCGGAGACGCTGCTTCGGGCGGTTCTCCGCCCGGACGCGGCCCTCCGCAGGACCAACCGGCGGGCGCGCGAGTTCGCCGACTCCCTCGAACCGCCCGCCGGCCTCACCCCGCTGCAGCGCCTGGACCAGGCCGAACACATACTCGGCACGCGCATCTTCTCGGTAGCGCCGTCCATCCTGCCGCTTCCGGCTCTCGGGTTCGCTGCCCTCGCGCTCGCCGGGAAACTGCTGGGCGGCGGCCGGTGGGATGACCTGCAGGTTGTGCTCCGCGGGCTGCCCCACAACGTCACCACGGAAATGGACCTGGAGCTGTGGCGCCTCGCCCAGGTGATTAAGAACGACGGCGGTTCCCGCGCCGCCGTGACGGACCGAAAACCCGCCGATCTGGCCGAAGACTTCCGCGCGGGCCAGCTGCCCGCGGTGCTGCAGTCCGGGCTGGCGCGGTTTATGGGCCAGTACGGTCACCGGGCGGTGGCCGAGATCGATGTCGGGATGCCGCGCTGGTCTGATGACCCCACCCACATCCTGGGTGTCCTGGCCAACTATCTCCGGCTCGAGGATTCAGGGCTGGCGCCGGATGTCCAGTTCAGCAACGCTGCTGAGGAAGCGGACGCCTGCGTTGACCGCCTCGTCGCGGAGGCGCGGAGCCGCGGCCGGCTGCGCGGGACGGTGGTCCGGGCGGCACTGCGTCGGGTTAGGCTTTTCGCCGGACTGCGCGAGCTGCCCAAGTACCAGCTGGTGGTGGGCCTCGCCGAAGTTCGGAAGCAACTGGCCTTGGCCGGCGCGGCGCTGGCTGCGGCAGGGGTGGTAGCCGACGCGGATGACGTCTTCTTCCTGGACCTGGATGAAGCCCGGACCGGCCTCGATTCGGGAGCGGCTGACCTCCGGGACCTGGTGGCGCAGCGGCGCGCGGACTACGCCGTGGAACTTGAACGGCGCCACATACCCCGGGTCCTGCTGTCGGACGGCACGGAGCCGGAAGCCATTCCATCCGGCGACGCTGTGACGGCATCCAAGGTGCCGGGGGCACTGAGCGGGAGCCCGGCGTCGGCCGGTGTTGTCACAGCGGCCGCCCGCGTGATCCTCGACCCGGTGGGTGCGCATCTGGAACCGGGAGAAATCCTGGTGGCGCCGTCCACGGACCCCGGCTGGACGCCGTTGTTCCTCACCGCGGGCGGACTGGTGATGGAGATGGGCGGACCAAATTCGCACGGGGCCGTGGTGGCGCGGGAGTACGGCATCCCGGCGGTGGTGGGCGTCCCGGACGCCACGCTCCGGCTCTTCACCGGGCAGGAAATAACGGTCGACGGCGGCGCCGGAACCGTGGTGCCGTCGTAGCCGGAGTGCCCTTCGGCATGACTTCCAGAAGGGGACGTGTGCGGTGGTGGTCCCCAGGCGTAACCTGAAGTATGGGCTCCAAGGATGAAGCGGGGCTGGCATGAACCGCGCATGGCTGCGCTGGGTGCCTGCCGCAGCTGTACCTGCAGTGATCGCCGCCGGTGTGCTGGTGGGATCCATTCCGGCGCGGGCCGGCGATCCGCTGCCACAAAAGACTCCGGCTGAGGTCCTGACCCTCGTGGGCCAGCACCACACCAGGTCATTCTCCGGAACAGTCCAGCAGTCCGCCGAGCTGGGCCTTCCCGAACTGCCGGCCGCCGGTCCGAGCTCCGGACCGGTGTCGGCCGGCGGGGCCGCGTCGGTCCTGGAGTTCCTGACCGGCGAACACACCGCCCGGATCTTTATGGACGGGCCAACCAAGATGCGGGTCCAAGTGATGGACCGGCTCGCTGAACGCGACGTCATCCGGCGCGACAACGACGTGTGGTTCTACAACTCCAAGGACAACAGCGCCGCCCACCTGGCCCTGCCGGCGTTCGCCAGCGACCTGCCGCTGCCTGCGCCCGGAGTTCCCGCCCTGCCTGGACCTCCCGCCCTGCCTGGACCTCCCGCACCGCCCGGCGACCTGCCGGGTCCGGACCTTCCGAAGCCCGACCTGCCCTTGCCCATCCTGCCCGGCGAGTTCGTGCCCGGCCCGCCCGTAATGCCGACGCCCGAGGATCTGGCCCGGAAGTTCCTCGCCGTCGTGGACAGTTCCACCGAGGTGACGGTGGGTCCGGACGTCGAAGTCGCCGGCCGGTCCGCCTACAGCCTGGCACTGGCGCCAAGGACGCAGGGAACACTGCTTGAGAAAGTTGCCATCGCCGTCGACGGCGAGACAGGAATGCCGCTGCGCGTAACTGTGATGGCACGCGGCCAGGCGGAACCGGCTTTTGAGGCCGGCTTCACCAGCCTGTCCCTGGCGGCCCCGGACGACTCCGTGTTTACGTTTGTTGCCCCGCCGGGCGCGACGGTCAAAGAGCTGCCAGTGCCGCCGGTCCCGTATATGCCCGGCCGGCCAGCCCTCCCGCCCAGTCCCGGTGGGATTCCGCCCGGCGTGGTTCCGGACAGCGGCCCGGACCAGCCCACCGCGCCGGACCAGCCCACTGCGCCGGACCAGGTTCCTCCGGACGCGGTTCCGCTGGACCAGCCCACCGCCGTGCCGGAACAGCTCCCCGTCCCGGACAAGGTTCCCGGCAGCGACGACAGCGTGCGGCACCGTGACGCACCCCGGCCAACAGTGACCGGCAAGGGCTGGGAAACCGTGATCGGGTTCCCCGCGGCACCCGGCGGGCAAGGGGCTGCCTGGACTGAATCCTTGCTGAACGATCCGCTCCTGTCCCAGGCCGCCGTCGTCGTTCCTGGCGGACGGCTCCTGTCCACGGCACTGGTCAACGTCCTCCTGACGGACGACGGCAGGATCTTTGTGGGGATGGTCCCGGCGGAGCGGCTGCAGGCCGCCGCCGGCGCGGCGTGACTGCGGCCGGGGGGACAGCGGGCCCCGGGATAGCCGCAGCTAGGACTACTTCCGCAGGCAATGGGACGGCCGGGCTGACCATCGAGACCCAAGGCCTGACCAAGCGTTTCGGCCACCAACTGGCGGTCGATAACGTGGACCTCGCAGTTCCCCACGGCGCCGTGTTCGGGTTCCTGGGCCCCAACGGGTCGGGCAAAACCACCACCATCCGGATGCTGTTGGGCCTTGCCGCGGCGTCGGCCGGAACCGTCAGCGTCCTGGGCCTGCAGATGCCGCAGCGGCTGCACGACGTCCTGCCGCGCGTCGGTGCGCTGGTGGAGGGGCCGGCGTTTTATCCGTTCCTTTCCGGCACCGCCAACCTGCACCGTCTGGATGCCGCCAGCCGGCATGCGGCGCCCGCAACCCGGACCGCCCGCGTTGCTGCCGCGCTTGAGCGGGTGGGCCTCTCACACGCCGCCGGCAAGCGGGTCCACGCCTACTCCCTGGGTATGAAGCAGCGGCTGGGGATCGCCAACGCGCTGCTGTCGCCGCGGGAACTGCTGGTGCTCGATGAGCCCACCAACGGGCTGGACCCGCAGGGAACGCGGGAAGTACGGAGCCTGGTCCGGTCGCTGGCCGCCGACGGCGCCACCGTCTTCGTCTCCAGCCACCTCCTGGCAGAAGTGGAACAGATCTGCACACACGCGGCCATCATGAGCGCCGGGCGGCTGGTGGCCCAGGGCCCGCTGACGGAGCTCCGCCAGGCAGGTAAGACCCGGATCCGCCTGTTAACGCCCGACGCCGGGACGGCCAGTGAGGTCCTGCTGAGGTTGGGCATGTCCCCGGAGAGAAGCCTTGAGGCCGGAACACCTGAACCGGACGGGGACGTGCTGACCGCCGCGGCGGCGGCGTCCCGGCTGGCGGCCCCGGAGGACATTGTGGCGGAGCTCGTGGCGGCCGGGGTGCGCGTGCGGGGCTTTTCCGTTGAGCGGGAGAGCCTGGAGGAGCGCTTTGTGGCGCTGACGGGGGAGGGGTTCGACATTGCCCAATAGTGCTTCCGACGCCGGTAGTTTCCCTTCAGCCAGCAGCGTTCCTGATGCCAGTACTGGTTCCGAAACCAGCAGCGGTTCTGGGCTCAGGAGCGCTCCAGGTGCGCCGTCGAGCCTGTCCCTGCTGGCGTCTGAGCTGAAGACGCTGTTCCGGCGTCGCCGGACCGCGGCCATGCTGCTGGCGCTTGCCGCGATACCGGTGCTGATCGCCGTCGCCGTCCGGCTATCGTCATCCGTTCCTCCCGGAAGGGGACCTGCCTTCTTGGACCGGATCAGCCAGAACGGGCTTTTTGTCGCGGTCACGGCGATGCTGGTCTCGGTGCCGCTGTTCCTGCCCTTGACCATTGGCGTCGTGGCGGGCGATACCATCGCCGGCGAGGCCAGCCTGGGCACGCTGCGGTACCTGTTGGTGGCGCCCGCCGGGCGCGTGCGCCTGCTGCTGGTGAAGTTCGCGGGAGCGCTGGCGTTCTGCCTGGCCGCTCCCGTCACCGTTGCGCTGGCCGGGGCAGCGATCGGAGCTTCGCTGTTCCCTGTTGGGCCGGTGACGCTCCTGTCCGGCGACGTCGTCCAGCCCCCTGAGGCCGCGCTGCGGCTGGTCCTGATTGCTGCCTACCTTGCGGTGTCCCTGGCAGGACTCTCGGCGATCGGCCTGTTCCTGTCCACTTTGACGGTGGTCCCGGTGGGCGCCATGGCCGCCACTGTGGTGCTGTCAGTGGTCTCGCAGGTCCTGGACCAATTGCCGCAGTTGGAATGGCTGCACCCTTGGCTGTTTACGCATTACTGGTTCGGCTTCGCGGACGTCCTGCGCCAACCGGTGCTGTGGGACTCTTTTACCAGCAACGCGCTGCTGCAGGCGGGCTACATCGCCGTGTTCGGGGCGCTCGCCTATGGCCGGTTCGTCACCAAGGACGTTCTGTCCTGAGCCTGAACCCGTGGACCCGTGGACCCGTGGGCCGGGTGCCTAGGGCCGGTCAGTAGCGGGCAGCGTAAGGGTGGAGCTGCATCCCGGCCATCCGGCTCAACTGGGTCAAGCCGATGCCCTCGTCCGGGTTCAGCGCCTGCACTACCTGGCCGTTGCCCAGGTAGATGGCCACGTGATAGAGGCCCGGGGCCGAGCCCCAGACCAGCAGGTCGCCGCGCCGGGCCTGCCAGATAGGCACGTGAACGGGAGCTTACTTACCGGCCAGCTCGCGCACCGTGGAGGCGGTGGGGCTCTGCTTGGCACTGATCTGGTCTGCGGCTGCGCAGACGCGGCCTTTCGCGCTGAGGTCAGCCATGGTAAACGCTACCGAGTAGTAGCGGTCGATGGAAGGTTCAAGCCAACGCTCATGCCTGACGTTGGTTCGGCATTAACGGCACTTTTATCGAGCCCGGTGACCCACCGGCTGAGACTACAGCTTAGCCTGAATCCACCGGCCCGCAGGGGCGGGTAGCCTGAACGGTTTCGGCGGGTTTTGCTGCACGCGGGCAGGGCTGGGTGCCGGGCCTTTCTGCCCTTCGGAGTTCCACTGCTGGTCCTGGTTGCGCCGTGTCGGCTGGGTTGACGGGTTTCAGGCGGTTTGGGACGGCGGGTAGACGTGGTCGAAAAGTCGCTGCCATGGTGTTTGCCAGGGCCAGGCTTCGGGCAGGTGGAGCCTCACGCGCCGGGCCGAGGACGCCACGCGGGCGGGCACGTTGATGAGCTTGTCCCGGATGGTCGCGGTTTCGGCTTTGCTGAAGCGCCCGCCGGCGAGGGTCCCCGCGGCGCGGGTGAGGTTGAACGCCATGACCGCGGCGACGAGCCAGGCGGCGTTCGCGTTGAATTTCCCCGAGGGCATCGAACCCAAAGCGGAATTCTTCAGATCGGCGTGGACCTGTTCAATTACGGCGTGCGCGCGGTGGGTCTTGTCCGCGGCCACCGTGTCCAGCACGGATGGGTCGACGGTGGTGAAGAACGCGTGGAACCGGTGCGCCTCGAACAGGGGTGTCCTGCCCGGTGGCGGCCTTGGCGTTCAGTTCCGGGATCCGCCGGACGACGAGGGCGGCCGGTGATCTGCTCGGCCTTCTTCTTCGAGGTGAACGCGGTGAACCGATTGCGGCGACTTCGCCGTCGGAGATCCATTTACCGCTGTCTTCGTCGAAGACGGCGTTGGAGTATTCGATCTTCTCCCACGCGGTCCCGGGGATCTTCGCCCCGGCCCGGCCCGGTCCGGGCGGCGGCAGCGGCCACCGCATGGGCGTAGAACGCCGAATCGGAGCGCATCAGGACCATGCCCGTCGCACCGGCGGAGCGCAGCCGGGCCACGGTGGCCAGCAGGTCGGAGGTGAACTTACCGGCACCGCGGGCGGAGTTTGCCGCGCCCTTGCGCAGTCTCGCGGCGGCGATGAACGGGGCCGTCTTTTTTGGTGGTGACGGTGCCGATCAGGGCGTTGATCCCGCGGACGCCGGAGTAGCCGTAGCCGGAACCCTGTTTCTCATAGCCGTAGACCTCCTTGATCGTGTCGTCGATATCGACCAGAGCCAGATCATCGATCCCGGCGGCCAGCGGGGTGGCCCTGTGAGATTGATCAGCCAGCGGGCCGCGGGCGCCTCGAGCTGGCGGACGTGTCCGAAGGTGAACCCTGCGCAGGAACGAGCCCAGCGTCGAGGGCGTGTAGGTGCCTTTGAACAGTTTGCGCCGTTGCGCCGTGGCGCAGGATGCCCATGTCGTCGATGCAGTCCGCGCCGGCGGACACCCCGGCGACCAGGGCCGAGACAATACTCCGGCACCTTCACGTGCTCGTCGATCAGGTCGCCGAGCCCGGTATCTGCGGCCAGGCCCATGACCGGGACCAGCCCGGCCGACGACACGAGATTCGGATCATCGAACGCGCTGGAACCGACGCCCGGGTATGGAAAACTTTCATCTACGAGGTGCTCCGATTTTCGCGGGATTTTGACTCTCAACAAGTCCAATTTTCCCCGAAGACGGGCATTCTCGGTTTAAACCGCCGCGGAGGCCTCAAACTCCGCCGGTGGATTCAGGCTTAGCCAAACCGATGGCCCTTGACTTCTCTGCTGACCGTTGTCAGCCTTTTCGACAACAGGAGGGGGCGTCCGTCCGCTCATGAAGCCCAGTGGAGGATACAGATGATCCGTGCCAGGTCGCTGATGCGTTCTGCGACTTCCGGAGACCGGGTTACGCATCTTGAGCTGTTCTTCGATCTGGTCTTTGTTTTCGCGCTATTGCAACTGTCCCATCATTTGGTGGAGAATCCTTCCTGGGTGGGGGCCGGTGAGACCCTTGTGCTTCTTCTTGGGGTCTATAAGGTGTGGGTGTACACGACCTGGGCCGCGACTTTGCTGGACACTGCGCGGCTTGAGGTGCAGTGGATGCTGCTGATCGTCATGCTTGTCGCACTGTTCATGAACGCCTCAATCGGTGCCGCGTTCGGTGCCTTCGGCTGGCTCTTCGCTGCGAGCTATCTCCTGATCCAGCTTGGCAGAGGTGCGTGGATGCTCACTGTTGGACTTGACCGGACCACCCACAACCATTTCGTGCGCACGCTGATCTGGGGGTGCATGAGCGCGCCTTTTTGGATTTCCGGTGTCTTCTTCGACCACGAGATCCGCCTGATGTTCTGGGGTGTCGCTGCCGCGATCGATCTGGTCGGCCACATGCTTGCGCACCCGCTGCCGGGCAGGAAAACCGAAGGAAGCCAGGTCCCGCTCCCGGGAGAGAGGATCTTTGAGCGGTTCGGGTTGTTCTACCTGATCGCGCTCGGCGAGACGATCCTTTCAACCGGCCTGGCGATAGCGGGCAATCTGGAGGACCCCTTGATACTTTTGACCGGGACCGTAAGTTTGGCTGGAAGCGTCGCGATCTGGTGGTGCTACTTCCATGGCCTTGAGCAGGAGACTTTGGAAAAGCTTGCTTCTGTTGATGATCAGTTCCGGCCCGGTATTTTGGCGGGCAACACCTTGGTGGTGTTCCTGGCGGGCCTGATCCTGGTGGCGGTTGGTGATCAGCTCGTGATCAGCGATCCGGCTGCCCGCCCTGATCTGGCCACCGTTCTGTTTCTTTATGGCGGGCCGGCTCTTTTCCTCGCCGGCCGGGGCGTTTTTATTCGACGGTTACTGGGCCACCGCCGAGCCTCCGATCTCGCCGGCATCGGAGCCTTGGCGGTCCTGGCAAGCTTGAGTTCCCTCCTCCCGGCATTCGTCGCCGCTATAGGGGCCGTTATTCCCCTCATAGGCGTAGCATTTTCCGACGCCGTGAACCGACGCCGCCAAACGAAACAGAGAGCCGGCTGACGGTTTATTGGATGCCAGGGAACGTATCTCTCATCAGCGGCAGCGGCATCAGCGGCATCAGCGGAGTTGCAGGGCACGGGAAGCCACTAGCGAAGGCAACCAATTCAGATGGTTCGGGTGATTGCGCACCATCGAACCGGATTGTTCCGCTATTGGGCCCCCATTAGGGGCAATGCCGTTCGGTTAAGGTCTGCACGGTGATGTCAACCCGTATCCCGGCGTTGCGTTCAGGTGAATAGGCGCAGCCCTTGTTAGAAGTGAATCAAGTCTTG
>NZ_JBTNDK010000053.1:0-11707 GCF_054511035.1 Pseudarthrobacter sp. MDT1-22
GACAACTACAAATCGCGTATCCTCTTGAGAAGTGCAGCCCGGATGGCAGCATGAGCAATCATCTCAGCAGACCATTCCCCGGGAACCTTGAAGAGCCCCCAATCCAGGCGTTGCTGTTGCCGGCGCCCAACGAACTTGAGGAGTTCAACTTTGACCAATAGGCGTCAGCGGCGAGATCTTCATCGTCCAGCTCGATGAAGCGAACTACCCCAACCGCGCTGCTTCAGTTTCCTGAGGCAAACAGGACAGCAACCATCGATTGGCTGCTGGTTGCCTTCGGAGTGTAGTGCTAATCGGGAACCTGAGTGCCGTGCTACCCAGTTCAGTGCACTTTCGCGGGAATGCTTGAAGAATTTCTTTCTGTAGGAGCGCCGGACTCGATAGCGTTCAACCAAGCGGCCATTGATTTCGCCAGCGTCCTTACGTCAAAGTCCTTCGAACGGACTGAACCGTGTTTCGCCAATTCTTGTCGGAGCGCCGCATCACCGGATAGCTTCCTCAGAGCCGATTCCATGCCATCAACGTCGCCGCAGGGCACGAGGAGTCCGTTGTGTCCATCAGAAATCACTTCGGATGGCCCCCCTGGCGTGGTTGCGATCACTGCACACCCGGCGTCCAAGCCTTCAACGACCACACTGCCGAATGGTTCGGGAATAATCGACGCGTGCACTAGTATTTGGGAATTCAGCAGAATCCCCCTAACATCCTTTATATTGCCGGTAAAAATGATGCGTTCGGAACATCCACTTTGAGCGGCAGCCGCGCGGACTTTTTGGGCGTACTCGTGTTCCCCGAATAGAGCATCTCCAACTATGACTGCCCTAACCCTTGTATGCGCAAACACGCGGCGAAAGGCCTCGATAAAAAGCAGCTGACCCTTCCAAGGTGACAAGCGGCCGACCATGACGATTTGGTTCAGGCTTTCGATTCCATCTTGTATTGGGCTGCCTTCGCTAGCTGGTGTAATGCCGGGGGGACTGATGAGCGTTGGCTTCTTACCGCACCAGATTGTGTCGAGAGTCGCCTGACTGTTTACGATATAGGCCGCGGGCAAAAAGCGACCAGCCGCTCTAATAAGGAGAGCGTCCGTCCAGCGAAAGTAATCCGGGGATATCCTGTCATGCACACTCCACACGATGGGAACTCGGGCGCGCAGGGCTGCCACTGAACCATAAATGAGTGATTTCACAGAGTTCGCGACGATGAGTGTAACTCCGTCTTGAGTAGCCCACCGTCCTAATCGCCAACCGTAGCGGACGAATTCGGCGATGGCCGCCAACTTTCTCGCCACTGAACGTTCTTGACGACTCACGTTTCCGGCCAAAGCTTCCCTCACGACAACGTTAATTCCCGCTTCGCGGTATCTGTCGATGAGAGGCCCTTCTTCTGCAAACACAACAACTGTCTCGGCATGGGGAAGCTGCTCTGTCAAGCGAAGCATGCCCAGTTCTGCCCCAGATGGAGCCGCCGAGTGTGCCAAAAATAGATGCTTTCCCATTAATCTCTCCGTAAGTCGTACGCGTACGAGCAAGTAAGTAACGGCTCAAGCAACGGGCTTTCCACGATGAGTGAATCCGTTGTCATACCTGAGCCAGCATCAGGGCGCCAACAGTCCGGCTCACCGTCCGCTGCTATTTTATTGCAAGGTAGAGGACCGTTCCCCGCCAAGTATTACTTCTTTATCGGGTGACTATCGGTCTCGACATATTCGTATATAATGCTGCGCTACGAACTGGGCCTTCTTGAGGGACCGGAACGAATCGGTGCCGACTTTGTCGTCAAACACTAGGAACGTCTGCGTACCCAATATACGCGCACGGACTGCAGCTGATCGAAAATAGCCCGTCGGAAGTCGATGTTATCGATTGGTACGGACGAGTGCAGGGATCACGTCACGTACGCCGATGATCCGAGCCCAGCTTTGATTCGACCGACTACTGCGGTGAACTTGGTATGCATGCCGTCGGCCGGGAGCCCACGCTGTGGCGTTCACCTCTGTTGATGGACACCTGAGCGGGATCCCTGGAGCCGGAAGGTGTTCTTGTGCAAATGACACGACGTAAATTGACACGGCTCTGGAGGTGTCCCGGTCCGCCTAAGCCTGACACCTAAGAAGCCTCCCGGAGTCGCCGGCACGGGCCATAGTGAGTGCGGAGCTGGATGCGACGGTGCGGCGTGTTCATTCCGATTCGTACGGGATCTACGGGATCTAAGGGCACCGCGGATCCAGTCCGCGTTGCCACGGAACGGAATTCGCGTTGACTGGACGACCGTGACCTCGTCGATGCGCAGGCAGCGTCTGGACGGGATCTCCCCGCGGCGTTTCCGCACCATGGCCCCGAGCGGTGAGTACCGGACCATTCCATCCCCGATCTGGTGGCACGATAGTGGGAGAGCGGGGCCCTGGACGCGGTCTGGAGGTCGGACATCGGGTGCGACCGCACCGATGAATGCAGGGTGTATGTGTGTCCTGTTCAGGACGCCTGGTCGCGGCGAGTGACCGGTGGGCGATGGACTCGGTCCAAACAGGCGCCTTGGTCGAGCGGGCGCTCCGCATGACGCGCATCCTGAGCGGCGGGAGCCCGGCCGGGGTCGTGTTCCACGCGGATTATGCCGAGAAAAACGTTCAGCCGAGGTTGGGAAGTTTGGGCTTGTGGTTCGGGGGTCGCGTGCCTGTTCCTCGGCTTAACGTTTCGTGCTATTTCAGTGTGTAGAGCAGTTGAAGTTCGTCGTCGGTGAGCGCCTCGATGCTTATGTCGCTGATTGCCGGGGTCGCGGCATTCATTGCTGCCCGCATCATGTCGAGGGTGGCGAAGGCGTAGAACGCAGAGGTGGTGCTCATGCTTTCGTGGCCGAGCAGCTGCATGATGATCGGCAACGGTATGCCTTGCTTGTAGAGGTCCATGGCCTTGGTCTTCCGCAGCATGTGGCAGTGGAGATTGCCCGGGATCGAAGGGCACCGTTCGCGGGCGAGGTCCCCGGCTTTCTTGAGCACCGCGGCGACTGTGTCACTGGAAAGGGCAGTTGGTTGACCGCGGTGGAAGGTATAAAACAGGGGCCGGGTCGCGTGCCGGTTTGCGCGTTGCGGGTGGAACTCGTCGAGATAGACCTGCAGGTGTTCGACGGCTTTTTCTCCGACGGGGACGACGCGGCTCTTATCCCGTTTCCCCGTGAGGGTCAGGTGTGCCGGTCTTGCCAGTGCCAGGTCATCAATGGCTAGCGCGGTGATCTCGCCGACGCGCGCACCGCTGTCGTAAAGCAAGATGAGCAGCATGCGGTTCCGGCGTGACTTCACGTCCTTGCCGTCGTAGGCGGCGAGAATCGCTGCCGTCTCGTTCTCTTGGAGGTATTGGATGGGTTTACGCGGTGTGGCCGGTGCCTTGAGGTTCTTGGCAGCCTGGTAAACCGCGACCAGGGTGAGGTCTTCCGCAGACGCGAAATTCAGGAAGGCCTTGACGGCGCTCAGGCGCAGGCCGATGGTTGCGGGCCTGTAGTTCTTGGTTTGCCGCATCCAGACCAGCCAGTCCTTGAGGACCTGCCGGTCGAAGTGGTCAAAGCCGATCTCCTGGCGGCGGACTTGCTTCTCGGCGACCAGGTAGTGGACGTAGCTTTCGAGACTGATCCGGTACGCCTCGATGCTGCGCGGCGCCATTTCCCTGACGTTGGGCAGGAAGTCGTGCAGGTAGTTCCGGGCGTAACTCCAGAAGTCGGGGGCCGGTTCGTGCGTTGCGCGTTTCATTCGAATCCCGCCTCCGGAAACACGCCTTGGCCGTCGTGGGTGAGTGCTGCGTAGCCTTCCATGAAGTCCGGCGAGGTGTGGATGTAGTAGAAGGTGCTGTCCAGCGATGCGTGCCCCATATACCGGGCGAGGTAGGGCAGCATCGCGTTGACGTCGGTGCCTTCGGCCATCCATCGTTCGATGTTGGCGTAGGCGAAATGATGGCGGTTATGTGGAATTCCACATAACCGCCATTAGAGTCTCGGCATGGTCACCGTTGTCTTACACCCGCTAGATGAGTAATTCCGATTGGCTTGGTCGGTGTGGAGGCTTTAAAGTCAGGCGGAGAGTGTTAAACCTGTTATGTCGCAGGACATCGGTGACAGTTCGACCTCAGCACATCGGTGACACTTTCGCGGGTTTTGGTGGTGACACTTCCCCTGGTGCTAACCGGTTTGGGTGGAGGCCCGTGCGATGGCAAAGAATGACAGGTGAACAAGAATGCGCCTGTCAACGCCCGTATCCGCCTCGCGATCGCCCAGTGGCCCGATGACGCACCGCGNGCTCGCAAGACGTTCTATGCGATCCTGGCCAGGGCGCGGGATGAAGGACAGGCCGCTGTCTTGGAGCCCCGCTCACGCCGCCCCAAGACCTCACCGACCCGGCTGTCCGAGGACCTCAAGCAAGACACGCTGAAGGTGCGTGCCGCCCTGGAATCCTCCGGGCTGGATCACGGGCCGATCAGCGTGCACGACAAAATGATTGCCCTGGGCATGCACGCACCCTCGCCCGCTTCGCTGGCACGGATCTTTCGCGAGAAGAACGTGGCCCGGTCCGAGCCGACGAAGAAGCCACGGGCCTCATACCGCAGGTTCGTCTACCCGGCCCCGAACGCCTGCTGGCAACTGGATGCCACGGAATACGTGCTCACCGGTGGGCGTAAGTGCGTGATCTTCCAGCTGCAGGATGATCATTCACGCCTCGCTGTCGCTTCCCACGTGGCCTCCGGTGAAACGAGCGAGGCGGCCCTGGCAGTCGTGAAGAAGGGCATCGCCTCCCATGGGGTACCTCAAAGGCTCTTGACGGATAACGGTGCGGCCCTGAATCCCTCGCGTCGTGGAGTCGAAGGCCAGTTGGTCACCTATGTGACCTCGCTCGGGGTCAAGGCGATCACCGGAAAACCGTACAAGCCGACCACGCAGGGAAAGAACGAACGCTTCCATCAGACCCTGTTTCGGTGGCTGGATAAGCAACCCCTTGCCGCGACATATCAAGGATTGCAGGAGATGGTTGACCGGTTTGATTTGATCTACAACACCCAGCGCCCGCATCAGGGGCTACCCGGGCGCACCACACCCCAGCAAGCATGGGACGCCACGGCTATCGCCGAAGCGCCCAGGCCGGAACCAATCCCGGTTCTTCTTGAAGCCAACGCACCCGTACCCGTGCCAGTGGTTCTGAGCATTGCCGAACCGGTGGTGGATACCGGAATAGCACCGGACCACAGCACCACGACCGGCCTGGAGACAGAAACCGATCTCGAGACCAGCGCGTTCGAGAAAATCACCGGCAGCATTTCCCACCCGGCAGTCACCGGCAGTCAGAAGCTCCGGGTCTATTCCAACGGCGTCGTCAATATTGACAGAACCCTGTTCTCCCTGACCAAGCGGATGAGCGGACGAATCATCGTTGCTGCCTGGGACCAGGAGGGTGTCATGTTCGCCAACACCGAGGGCGAGGTCATCGCAGAATACGCGTGGCCACCAGAAGGCACCGGATACGTCGGGATCAGCAGGTCCCTCACCCGCTTTCGCAGCGCGCGTCTTTCGGAAGGAACTGTCACCGATGTGCTGAGACATCAACTGTCACCAGTGTCCTGAGGCAGAACTGTCACCGATGTCTTGAGAGATCACAGGAGAGTGTTAAACCCAGTATGTGAACCCCGAATTGAACACTCTCCTGACCACACTCTATGTCCTTCTCACCGACCGTGTCCTGCCTGATCTTGGCGTGTCACGCGACCGGCGGCCCGGGCGCAAACCCAGCCTCTCGGATGCGGAGCTGCTCTGCCTGGTGGTGGCCCAGCAACTGCTCGGGTTCTCCTCCGAAACCCGGTGGATCCGGTATGCCCGGACGCACCTGACCGGCATGTTCCCGTCCATTCCGCAACAGCCCGGCTACAACAAACGACTCCGGGCCGCCGGGACGCTGATTTCCGCGACGATCACGGCTTTGGCCAAGGACACTCCGTCCTGGCATGACGTGCTCCGGCTGGTCGATTCCACACCGCTGCCCTGCGGCATGTCGCGGGAGACGTTTAAGCGTTCTGACCTCTCCGGTCATGCCGGTTATGGCTACTGCGCTTCCCATTCGCGCTACTTCTGGGGCTTCCGCCTGTACCTGATCAGCACCCCGGACGGCATGCCTGTGATCTGGGGTCTGGCGAACCCGAAGATCGGGGAACGCGAAGTCACCCAGGCGCTGCTGGAAAAAGACCACCATCTCGTCCAGGCCGGCCAGGTCATCCTGGGCGATAAAGGCTTCTCCGGCAAAGACTTCGAACGGTTCATCACCGAAGACCTCGGCGCCCACCTGATCAGGCCCGACCGCAAGGACGAAAGGCCACGCTTCGGCAAACTCGGCGGCATCCGGCAATGGATCGAGTCAGTCTTCGATACCCTCAAAGGCCAGCTCACCCTCGAACAACACGGCGGCCGAACCACCGAAGGTGTCTACGCACGCGTCGCCGCCCGGCTCCTGGCCCTCGCAGCCGGAATCTGGCATAACTGGCGCATCGACGCGCCCCGCAAGCGCTCCGTGATCGCCTACGACCACTGAATCCAATCGGAATTAATCATCCAGTGAGGCTTCGCCTCTGACCGCCGAGGTGGGTGGTCGGCTGTCGCTGATGACGGCCCGTCCGCTGCGGTGCATTCTGATGGTATCGGAGGCTCGCTGAGGGGATGCGGTGATTGTGGTGGTTAATGTCAATGAAGTCCTCGAAGGCCACGTGGCCCTGGATATTCAGTGCCTAGACCGGATCTATCTCAACGGCTATGTCCCGACCCTGCAGGTCGGCGGCCAGGTCGTTTCGTTCATGACCAGGCATCTGGGCTATCGGATCCCTTCTCCGGCGATCCTGGAAAAGATCGGCACCAACTTTCGGCGGTCGGTGAATTTGTTCGCCGAGTCCAATCACATCGCGCTGATCCGCATCGCCAAGGAGGACCGGAAGATTGATGTGATGCGCCGGTACTTGGGCGCTCAGGAGAGGACCGGCCGGTCCGGGGTCGCCGCGATCGGCGTGGCGCAGGAGTACCAGAATGTCTTCGCCTCCACCCAACGCCAGGGCACCAATGGCATCCCGTGCTTTGGCTTCCATAAGGCAGACCGGCGAGTGACTTGTTTCTACTTCTACCTCTGGGATGCCGACTTCGGTCCGGCGTTCATCAAGGTGTGCGCGTACTTCCCGTATCCGATCAAGGTCTGGGTCAACGGCCACGAGTGGGCCAAGCGCCAAGCGGTGAAGGCCGGGATCGCCTTCACCGCCCTCTCCAACGGATTTGCCAGCTGCCAGGATCCGCAGGCGCTGCAGGAGATCTGTGACCGGCTCGGCCCGGGCACCATCGAGGTTTTCTTCCAGCGCTGGCTCGCCGTACTGCCCCTGCCGCTGACCGATCACGACGCGGACGCCGGGTACTGGTGGGAGCTGTCCATGCGCCAAGTCGAGATCTCGAGGACCCTGGTCTTTGACGCGCCCCGGCGCGCCCGCGGCTTCTTTGAGGCACTCGTGGCGGACAATCTCGATATCGGCCGGCCCGACAGCGTCGAGCTGATCTTCACCGGGCATGCGCCCCACAGCCGCCGCGGCCGCCGGCCTGATCTTCACCGGGCATGCGCCCCACAGCCGCCGCGGCCGCCGGCCTGACCCCGGACTCTGCAAGACCAACGTTGTCACGCGAGATACCGACGTCACCGTCAATGCGTTCTACAAACACTCCCGCGTCAAGCAATACCTCAAAGACGGCCGTGCGCTGCGTATCGAAACCGTCGTGAACTCGCCCGATGACCTACGCTGCCACCGACGCCTGGAGCATCTGCCCGAGCTGCAGACAAAAGCCCGTGACATCAACGCCCGCCTGCTCGATACTGAACGTGTCGGGCAGGGTTGTGTCCTTGCGAGCCCAGCCTTTGAGCGGGTCGCACAGTCCACCCTCACCGAGGATGGCAGGAGGGCCCCGGCCTTGCGGTTCGGCGATCCACGGGTCATGGCCCTGCTCGGCGCCTTATGTGTCAGCCTCACAGCCCTCGGATTCACCAATCGGAGCCTGCGTGCCCGGGTGAACCATCTGCTAGGCACCAGCTACAGCACCAACCAAATGAGCTACGACCTCGCCAGACTGCGCCGCAACGGACTCATCGAACGCAGGCCACACAGCAACACCTATACCCCCACCGCCGAGGGTCAACGCGTCGCCCTGTTCTACACCAAGGTCCACAACCGGCTCCTGCGACCACTCCTGGCCGCCGACAAACCGCCAGCACCGGCACCACTACGCCAGGCCCTGGCCACCATCGACCGCCACGTCAACGGCTACATCGACGATGCTCGGATGAAAAACGCTGCCTAAAACTCAAGACAAACCTCAAAGTTCTGACCCCCAAGGAACGCTAGTGTCCTTCAGCCGATTCGTCGCCGCCAACAGCGTCGGTGATCCTAAAAAATCTGGACAAGCGAGGCTTAAGAAATGCAGAATTTGCTGCGCGTCGTTCTCTGACGACAGATCTTCACATCGGCGAAGTTGTGGGCCGTGTTCTGCGGATTAAAATGACGAGAAATTCGGAGCGAGTGTGATGTCTCGAAACATCGGTGACAGTTCTGCCTCAGGACAATGGTGACACTCCATGTCTCCGGACATCGGTGACGGTCCCCTGTCTGCGGCTATTTTCGGAAGCGGGCGCGTGCCTTGCTGATGCCCATGTAGGCAGTGCCTTCCGGGGGCCAGAGGTACTCCACGATGATTTCCCCCTCGGTGCTGACGAAGACGATACCCTCGGCGTCCCAGTCGGCGATGACGATGCGGCCGCCCATCGCCGTGGTCAAGGAGAACAGTGTTCTGCCGATGTTGACGACGCCGTTGGGATAGACCCGCAGTTTTCGGCTGCCAGTGGTTGCCGGATGGGCGATGCTGCCGGTGATCGTGCTTAATGCCGCCTCCGGAGGTGCTTCTGGTTGCTGGTTCATTGAGATACTCCCGGCCGCGTCGCCGGCGGGGTCGGGCGCTGCTTCGACGGCACCCACCAGCGGGAACACCGGGCCTGGGCCCTGGGGCTCGGGAAGAACCGGAACGGGTTTCGGCCTCGGCGCCTCGGCGATGACCGTGGCGTCCCAGGACTGCTGCGGGGTGATGCGCCCCGGCAGTCCCTGATGCGGGCGCTCGGTGTTGTAGATCTGGTCGAAACGGTCGACCTGGGCCTGCAGCTCTGCGTGGGACCGGGCGAAGGGCTGCTTGTCCAGCCACCTGAACAGGGTTTGATGGAACCGCTCGTTCTTGCCCTGGGTGGTCGGCTTGTACGGTTTGCCGGTAATCGGCTCGACGCCGAGCGAGGTCACGTAGGTGACCAGCTGTCCTTCCCATCCGCGGCGTGAGGGATTTAGGGCCACTCCGTTGTCGGTGAGGATCCTTTGAGGTACCCCGCGGGCGGCGATGCCCTTCTTGACGACCGTCAGGGCCGCCTCGCTAGTTTCCCCGCCCGCCACGTGGGTGGCCAATGCGAGGCGGGAATGGTCGTCCTGCAGCTGGAAGATCACGCACTTGCGTCCGCCGCTGAGGACGTATTCGGTGGCGTCCAGCTGCCAGCAGGCGTTCGGGGCGGGGTAGACGAACCGGCGGTATGCGGCCCGGGGCTTCTTCTTTGGTTCGAGCCGTGCCACGTTCTTTTCCCGGAAGATCCGTGCCAGGGAGGCCACGGACGGGGCCTGCATTTTCAGGGACACCATCTTGTCGTGCACGCTGATCGGCCCGTGGTCCAGTCCGGAGGATTCCAGGGCGGCACGCACGTTCAGCGCTTCTTGTTTGAGGGCCTCGGTGAGTTTCGTGGGCGAGGTCTTCGGGCGGCGTGAGCGCGGCTCCAGGGCTGCGGCCTGGCCCTCGTTCCGTGCCCTGGCACGGATCGCGTAGAACGTCTTGCGGGTGATGCCATGCTCGACGCAGAACGAGGTGACGGACCCGCGCGGCGCGTCATCGGGCCACTGGGCGATCGCAAGGCGGATACGGGCATCGACAGGCTCATTCTTATTCACCAGTCATTCTTCATGCCCCGCGCCCTGCCGCTCAAAGCCGCGTTAACCCT
The DNA here is from genome assembly GCF_054511035.1 of Pseudarthrobacter sp. MDT1-22. Lineage (NCBI taxonomy): Bacteria > Bacillati > Actinomycetota > Actinomycetes > Micrococcales > Micrococcaceae > Pseudarthrobacter > Pseudarthrobacter sp. MDT1-22. Next base: position 10,073 of record NZ_JBTNDK010000053.1, read on the forward strand.
CTGGAAGTGTCACCACCAAGAAAGGCCGAAGTGTCACTATTGTCCTGAGGCAGAACTGTCACCGATGTCCTGCGACATAACAGAAATTCGGAGCGAGACTAGGTTCTTATCCTTATTGATTGGGCCATCCGTGCGTTCGGCTCCGCCTTCGAGTGCCGTCGTCAGCCCAGCCGGTCCGAACTATTCGCAATCTGCTGTGTCCCGCTACGACACTTCGACTTGCGACGCAGACGGTGGTCTAACTCCGGACTGCCGGGGAGACTATCGTGAACGGCCATCGCTAGTCGGTTGCGTTCGGAGACGAGCTCGTTACTTATTTCGCCTCAGAGTGCTCAGCGCACTGGACTGTAGCTCTCAGCGGGCCACCGTCGTCCTTTTGATAGCGGGTAACGTGGTTAGTTGCCTTGTCGCATGCCGGGCAGAAGGTCGTGTGTTGTTTTGTCCCCATAAATGAGATTGTATGCGAAGGCAGGTTTCGAGCACGTAAACGATGAACATTGCTCCTCTCCCCTCGCCGGAACCGCGTAATTGTTCTGTCCTGACGCTGCGGCCTCGGGCTGCTGCGCCGCCGTAGCCAGCCACGCTCAGCGCGTTCAACCAACGCGCCCCGGCCCCACCGGCGCAGGGTCTGCAACTGGCACGAAGCAGGGAGCGGTTTCTCCGAGATGTCCTAGGAGACCGTCTCGTTGTCGACTGTGGCGATGTGCGTTTCTGGATCCTCGCTGCCGAAGAGCCAGAACGTTATTTCACCGCTCGCCCGGCACATTCCCCGTCAACAAGGCGTCGACCTGCACGTCGCCAGCAACGATTGAGGAACCCCGGCCAGCACGTTGGGGTATTCGCCATACACCCAGCAGTGGACCTCCTCGGGATTCGTGAAGCCCCCGGGTTTCAAATATTCGTACGTTGTCCCGTCCTAGCTAAACTCGGTATGCCAGATGCCATGGCCGTGAATGACAGGAGGCGACTGCCCACGGAGGTGGGTAGGCACGAGGGAAGCAATTCCGTTGAGCAACGCACGCGGTCTATTGAATCCGCTGAGTTGGCCGCGTCAAATATAGTGGGCGTCACGGGAGAGATAGTTAGTCGGGGGAATGCTGTGCAGAAAAAGGTCATGTTTTTGGAGTGGGTTCGTGGGCTTGCAGCTCTGATGGTAGGGGTGACGCACCTACTAGATGGGACCGTTCCCGAATTTCACCACTTCACCCGCAATTACTTGGATCTTGGACGAACTGGCGTCGTGGCATTTTTCCTAGTCAGCGGCTACGTCATCTCAATGAGCCTCAGAAGCGACGAAGTGCGGGCCTTCCTCGTCAAGCGGATGTTTCGTCTATACCCCATATACATTGTGTCATTCACGCTATTTCTACTGTTGGAGTTCAGGGATGCTAACTGGTCGAGCCGTAACTGGATTTTCGAAGTATTCGCGAACTACACGATGCTGCAAGAGCTGCTTGGCTTTGCGGCACTTCTCGGTCCGGCCTGGACCCTAAGTATTGAATGGGTGTTCTACGCGCAGCAGTGCATCGCTAAACGGGCTCTTCAAGGTTCCCGGGGAATGGTCTGCTGAGATGATTGCTCATGCTGCCATCCGGGCTGCACTTCTCAAGAGGATACGCGATTTGTAGTTGTCCG
>NZ_JBTNDK010000054.1:0-9764 GCF_054511035.1 Pseudarthrobacter sp. MDT1-22
TGGCGTATCTCCGCCCAATCATCCAAATTGATCACCTTCCATAATGGTCGGTGGCCCTGTTTTCAAATGGCAGAAGTGGTCCTGTTTTCGGTTGGCGTTAACATCATCGCTCGCTTGGCCCGTCACGAGACCCGTGAGGTGTCGAACATGTTAAATATTTCACCTATGGCAGCACACAATCGCGAACTGGTATGACACCTAGTACTGTTACTTACAGCGTCTGGGGGCGCGGGCTCGGGAGCTTTCTTAGCTGCAGAACTTGCCGGAAGCGGCGTCGAGCGTCGCCCAGTACGGTCAGAATGCTCCCACCGCAAAGGAATCTAGATCACCATGAAGCGCGCACTGATTACAGGGATAACAGGCCAAGACGGGTTGTACCTCGCTGAACTGCTCCTGAAGAAGGGATATGAGGTTTTTGGACTCATTCGAGGCCAGAACAATCCCAAATTTGACCTCGTACAACGCGAGGTCCCTGGCGTAAAACTCCTTACAGGTGACCTGACCGATATTTCCAGCTTGGTCAGGGCGCTCAATGCATCCAACCCAGACGAAGTTTATAACCTTGGTGCTATTTCTTTTGTCGCTTATTCATGGGAAAACGCGGAAGTAACTTCGGACGTCACCGGTAAAGGTGTTCTCAACATGCTGGAAGCAATCCGCCTTTGGGCGGGTGACGACTTAAGTCGCGTACGCTTCTATCAGGCGTCGAGTTCCGAGATGTTTGGAAAGGTGCAAGCCGTTCCGCAGCGTGAAGATACGCTTCTTTGGCCTCGGTCACCATATGGTGTTGCAAAAGTCTTCGGTCATTACATGACAATTAACTATCGTGAGTCGTACAGTATGCACGCCTCCAGCGGCATTCTTTTCAACCACGAGTCGCCCCGGCGGGGACCTGAATTTGTGACCCGAAAAATCACCACAGCTGCGGCCCGCATTAAGCTTGGTCTGCAAAAAGAACTTAGCCTAGGCAACATTGACGCTCAACGGGACTGGGGCTTCGCCGGAGACTATGTTGACGCTATGTGGCGAATGCTTCAGCAGCCGGTTGCCGATGATTATGTCATTGCGACGGGAGAAACTCATTCGATCCGCGAATTCCTGGATTTGTCCTTTGCGGCCGTCGGAATAGACGATTGGTCGGCTTACGTTCGCCAGGACCCGAAATTCATGCGGCCTGCAGAGGTGGATCTTCTTATTGGGGATCCGGCCAAGGCCCGTGACGTTCTGGACTGGAAGCCCCAAGTTACCTTCCCGGAACTGGTGCAGATGATGGTTGAGAGCGACTTGCGGGCACAATCGGGCCTCGCGAGCTAGAGGCTGTCAGTGCGAGCACTCATCACAGGCGTCACAGGCCAAGACGGTAGCTATCTCGCGGAGCAACTTGCTGGAAAGAATTGGGAAGTCCACGGCTACATGCGCGATGGGAGTCATTGCCCTGAAATAGCGGGGATGGTTCGGCATCTTGGTGACTTAGGTGATGAAGCCCGCCTCAAGGGAGTAATCGCTGATGTCGAGCCGGGGGTTATTTTCAATCTGGGCGGTGTCAGTTCTGTCGCGGAGTCCTGGAGAGATCCAGAAAATGCTGGTCGTATTTCTGGACTGGCGGTATCTACCTTGCTGGAGGCGGCGTGGCAGCTCCAAGAACGGTCAGGCCAAGCCGTACGCTTCGTTCAGGCCTCAAGTTCGGAAATCTTTGGCGCGGCTACACTTTCGCCTCAGTCCGAGACAACGCCTATCGCACCGTTGAACCCCTACGGGGCAGCTAAAGCCTTTGCCCATCATCTAACCAACGTGTATCGCTCACGAGGCTTGTGGGCCGCCAACGCGATCCTCTTCAACCACGAATCGCCGCGGCGCCCGGAATCTTTTGTAACTCGAAAGATTACAATGGGCGCTGCGCGGATTGCGCTAGGAAAGCAAGACAAATTGTTGCTGGGGAACCTGGATGCAAAGAGGGACTGGGGTTGGGCCCCGGATTATACCGATGCCATGGTCAGGATATCTGGCCTAGATGAAGCCCATGACTTCGTCCTGGCAACGGGAGAGATGCATTCGGTCCGTGACTTCGCTCGGCTGGCCTTGACGGCGGCCGGTATCAATGACTGGACCAAGTATGTTGCTGTGGATGACCGGTTCTTGCGCCCGGTCGATGCACATGAAACCCGCGGTGACAGCACTTTCTTGCGTGCGCAAACAGGGTGGGAGCCCTCAATGTCATTTGAGCAAGTCGTCCAGTCCATGGTTGAACATGATCTGGAATTGATATCTCGCGCCGCCCATGATTAGTAGGATACGGAGAAATTTCAGTGAATGGACTTATCGTTCATGAATGGCTAGAGCCTAACGGTGGCGCTGAAAAAGTCGTGGAAGAGCTGGCCGAAATATTTCCAAATGAGCAAATCTTAGCTGCATGGAACGATGCTCCTGGCCGATTTGAGAAGGGGCGGGTCGTGGAGACTTGGCTTTCTCGGACGGGGCTCAGAAGCAATAAGGCGCTGGCTATGCCGTTCATGTTGCAGGCATGGCGTTCTTTGCAGTACAAGAAAATTGACTGGGTTTTGTGTAGTTCTCACTTGTTTGCACATCACGCAAGCTTTCGGCATCCCAATCGAGACGTCCGTAAATATGTCTATGCATACACGCCGGCCAGGTACATCTGGAACCCAGAGCTGGATCAGCGTGGTGATACTCGCTTCCTGCGAGCTGCGTCCAAACCTCTCCAAATAATTGACCGTCAGCGTGCACAAGAAGCCACTTCAATAGTGGCAATCAGCGAGTTCGTACGAGAGCGTATTCAAGAACATTGGGAGAGATCCTGTGATGTAATATATCCCCCCGTAGACGTAGAATACTTCGCCAAAAGCTGGACTAGCGAGTTGACTGCCGATGAGCTAAGCGTCATACATGCGCTGCCAGAAACCTTCGTACTTGGCGCTTCGAGGTTTATACCATACAAACGCTTGGATCAAGTTATCAGTGTGGGAGAAGCAGCCGGTCTGCCCGTCGTCCTTGCCGGCGGCGGTCCGGAGGAGACCGCTCTTCGCAAGATCGCCGCTGATGCCAAAGTCCCAGTCACGTTCATAGCAAGTCCCTCTCGTGCCCTGTTAGCCGAACTTTACGCGAAGGCGCTTGCATTTGTCTTTCCGGCCGTCGAGGACTTTGGAATCATGCCAGTGGAGGCAATGGCCGCTGGCACACCTGTCATCGCCAGCAAACGAGGGGGGGCAGCTGAAACAGTCATCGACGGAAAGACTGGCTCCTTGATTGACTTCCGCAGCACTAGTGATGCTGTGGCCGCTCTTGAATTTGCTCAGACTAGCTCGCCCACCGCCTGCCTGGACCAAGCTCGTCGGTTCGATCGATCAGTCTTCCGCGCAAGCATTGAGGGGTGGGTGGGATCTTGATGTTCCACGGACTCGGCCTATTTACGCGGCCTCACTTGTTGGCGTGTCGGAGCTCAAAAACAAATCCAACAGTCCCGCACTCGATCGGGTCCCACAAGCGCGCGGGGGCGGGAACGGGCGGAGTGGCCTTCCTGGTCCACCGATGGCGGTCGCTGTAATGCTCAGGCGACTCAAGTCGTCCGGTCGACACCGATTGAGTCGAGGCAGGCTCGTAGAGCGCTCTGGCGGGACGGGACTTTACCGTGGGTGAGGAACGAAGGCGCGAAGTAGTCAACCGCCGACGTGGGGGCCGCCGCCCGTACATTTCGAACACCGTTCTGGCGGGTTTCAAGGAGAGTGAACCGAGTGCGCTCCGTAGGATACTCGGAGGCCGGCTAGCCTTCTTGGCTGTATCTGCCATTCAGAAGGCGCTGCCTCTGCTGATACTGCCGTTGCTAACGAATATCCTGGGTCCAGAAAAGTACGGTGAGGTTGCCGTACTTATTTCCTGTTTCACGCTGGTATCCATGACCTTTGGCCTCGGCCTGGAAACGATAGCGTACCGTTACGGCAAGATTGCCGATGCTGATGCGCAGAGCTACGTTGTTGCCACGGCCCTACTCCAGCGCGTCGCTCCTATTCTGATCGGGCTTACTCTCGGATCTGCCATCTACCTTATGAACGTCAGCGTGGGCGGGGCCACTCCGATTTATGTAGCGCTGGCAGTCATGGCGGCATCCATCTATTGCTCGGCCTGGCAGTTTCCGACATCCATGGCGAGGGTTAGGGGGCGCCTTCGCAGTTACTTCCTTTATGCACTTACTTACAGCTTCCTTCTCGCCGTGTTCAAACTTTTGTTCGTTCTAGGTCTGAATATGGGTGTGCTGGGCTGGGTAATCGCAGATATCACGGCATCGCTCAGCCTGTTCCTGCTCACATTCCGCGACTTTTTGCCCTTTTTCAGGGGCATTTGGTCCAACCGTCGTATGCTTCGATTCAGACCATCTCTCAGACTGGGCGGTCCGTTAGTGGTCAGCTCGGTTTCACAGTGGATTACCGGCTCTATGGATAGAATTCTCGTGGCTGCTCTTCTCGGGACGGCAGCTGCCGGGCATTACGCGCTGGCCGCACAGGTCGCCACCATCGGTGGAGTCGTCATCACCGAATTGACGAAATACATTCAGCCTCATTTGGCCCCAGAAAGCGAAAGAGATGCGAATCGCGTTCTCGCAAGAGTCGCTCCCAGACAAATACTTCTTGTATCAGTAGCCTGTGTTCTTACGTCTGCGCTGGGAGCATTCATTGCACCAATTGTCTTCGGTCCCGCTTTTGGGAACTTGGGATTTCTAAGCTCTCTTATGGCACTACCTCTCGTGTTCACCGGACTGAGCTTCCTTGGGATCGAGTATTTGTCCATAACACGCGGAAAGACTCGAAGTGTTGCAGTGATCTCTATTCTCACTGCCGGTTTAAGCATCATACTTAATTTCGTTTTTTTGCCCCGAATCGGCGTTCCCGGCGCTGTTGGCACGGTCGCGATAACCTCGGTTATCACTTTTTCGGCTGTTTGGTTTCCGATTATGCGATCAGAACTTGGCATAAAGAGATCTATCCAATTTTTCTGGCCGGCAGCCGTTGGATTGGCTTGTATACTCGCTATTGCATGGATGGTTGCAAAATAATGAAATTGATAAGTCCCGCAGTCGGTCTCAATGCGCTGTTTGGCACGCTCGCGGCTTTCGCAATCCTCGGGGTTTCTGCGCTATCGACGCATTTGACACTGCAGATTACGCTTCTGGGAATCTTGCTAGTTCTTTCGTTCACCGTTGGATCTATCCCACGGATATTGATCCTCGCGGCCAGTGTTGTTCCGATCCTCGCCTTCATCAGACGGATTTCTGCTGGACCTGAAGCCCGCGTCGACTTTGACCCACTAATTCTTTTCCCGTTCATCTTGGTATTAATAGTAACCTTGGGCGGATTCCGTCGGAGCGATGAGGCTCTCCCTGAAAACAGGCAGGTTATAAATCGCCGAATTATGGCGCTTGCCGTTGTCTTTATTATCGCTGTCGGATTTTCCATACTGTTGAGCGGCTCGATCAAGCCCGATGTAATATATTTTGCAACTGCACTTGTAATACCAATCCTGCTAGTTGCCGTAATTGCAACAGGCGGAGTTGTAGATATTTGGGATTCATACGAGCGACTTTTGCCTGTCCTGGGACTTCTCGTGGGAGCTTACGGAATAGTTCAATTCGTCGTATTGCCTCCTTGGGACAAGAGTTGGATGCTAAGTTCTGAGTTGCAGAGTATCGGACAGGCTGCTCCCTTGGCGGTGCGCGTATTTGGCATGTCCGAGTCCCCAGGACCTTACGCTGCCTTCATCGGCGTTGCCATCATTATCTGCGTCGACAGGGCCTTGAAGGCTAATGCTCTTCTTCAAGTTGGATGGTTTGTTGTTGCCGGAATGCTGGTTTTTCCTCTGCTCTTGTCTGGAGTGAGGTCCGCGCTCCTGAGTTTACTTGTCTGTGCCGCTACAGCCACCGTCATACGCGGCAGAGGCATGGGTCGTGTAGTGCCGGTTATATTCTTCGTGCTTGTTGGCGTTGGAATCGACCGCCTAGTCGGTGCTTTCGGTAGCGACTCAACGATCTTGACCGCGGACAGGTATACAGCATTCGATCCGAGCCAGGATCATTCGGTTCAGGCAAGGTTGAACATTTTTGACTATTTGACAAATCCGTGGCCTCACATAATAGGTCATCCCGACGCAGCACCCGTAGATAACCTTCCTATTGATATATTGCGCGCATATGGTTTTCTGCCGTTCATCATATTGATCCTGCTGCTGTTCGTTGTAAGCGTGTCCAGCTTCCGATTAATGAAATCAAACGATTCATCTTCGGTCGGTTTATCGGCACTCTATGTCCTCATATTGGGAATTTCCGGCAACTTATTTCTTTCGTCTTTTGGCATTTTAATAGGCATCGTCTTTGGGACAGTACTGAAACGTGCCCTTGATGCTCATGATGAAGGGTTACTTGGGGAACGTATTCTTAGTCGAAAGATCGAGCTAAATCAGTTGAACTGATCAGCTCGGAGTGCCCTGGAATATGTGATGATCAATGGACAATTTATACACCTGAGAGGCTATTTTAATGCGAGTTACCATGCTTTGTCTGGAGTGGCCGAGTGAGAATCACTCAGGCGGTGTTGCTCGTTACGCTTATCGGATGGCCTCGAGCCTGTGCAGGCTCGTCGATCTTTCGGTAGTGACAGTGGAGGGCGGGGTTGATCTCCCAGGAGCTAAAATCACCAGAATTAGGAAGCCCAGATCTCGATTCGATCGATATTATATCCTTCCTTTCGTGGCGCGCGCGGCTGTTCGGAAGCAGGATCCAGAAGTGGTGCACTCCTTTGGTGATGACTGGCTGCTAAGCCGGCGAAACGTGCCCGTTGTTCGGTCCTTTTTTGGCAGTAGTTGGTCTGAGGCAAAATCCTCTTCCGGGTTGCGACGTCTGAACCATGCAGTTCTATCGCTAACGGAGAAGTACTCTCAGCTAAAGAGCGAGGTTCGCATCGCAATAGCGCCGGAAACTATGGGTATCTTCGATTGTCACCGGCTAATGCCCCCCGTGACCGAGATTGATCAGGTTGAGCGGAAGGCGAGTCGGATCCCGTCGGTTGTTTTCATCGGGTCGTTCCATGGCAGAAAACGAGGCGGGTTTGCCGAGCAGGCTGTGCGGGAGGTTTCAACGAGGGTAGGAAGTGAAGTTCGGCTCACGGTCATCGGGCCGGCATCTGATCGGGAATACTGGCATGCGGACACTAATCATGTATCGGATGCCTCTGACCGGGAAGTACTAGAGATAATTGGTGAGTCATGGGTGCTGGTTTCGCCGTCACTCTACGAGGGTTTTGGAATTCCGGTGTTCGAGGCGCTATCCGTGGGAACTTCGACAGTAGCTTCTGAAAACCCTGGCAGTAGCTATTTTGGTAGTCTCTGCCGTGATTCGGCTGCTCTCTCGGTGGCCAAGTCGGATTCAGAATTTGTAGCAATGCTTGAAGGCCGGATTGCTAGTGGTCCCGTGCTTAGTGATGTGGATTTGGCCGTGAGTAAGGAGGCAGTGCGACATATGCTTGAGCTGGCCTCCATTTCTCGACTCGTTGCCGAGGTCTACGCGCCGTTAATACGGGCGGATAAATAGTACACGTGGGGATTCGTGATGCTTGGAAATGAACTCCGAAAGCAATTCTGTTGTGGTATGAGTAGGGGTCTTGCGCTCTTCCGTGATTGTTTTGAAAGAGGCCCTATGAAGGATTGAACTAGTCAATCTCATGAAATTCTCGGGGCTGGGGGGATTTCTTCTGTGATGGCTTCCTCCCGAACCCACGTGGCCATGGCCGATTGGCAAGCTTTTTTATAGGCGCTTTCACATAGCGTAGTAGATTTCGGGACTCCAGTGGTGGAGCGTAATTAGTAAGTATCGACTGTCTATATTGAGAGGTTGGGTTTGGTCATGACCGAAAGTGTTCCCGTCGGAGCGTCAAATCCCTTGAGTGTATATATGGCGGGCAGCGAGTGGTTTGGGACGCGAGCCGGTGGCCTAAATCGATATTTTGAAGACCTTTATTCTGCTCTTAAAGCAGCCGATGAAGTGAACGTTTCGGCCTTTGCTTTTGGTGAACCCCCGCCAGGTGCCTCAACATGGGGGCCGATGGAGGGATCTACGTTTCAACGGGCTGCTCGTTCTGTAAAGGGGCCGAAGTGGGAACCCGGAATGGTGATTGACCGGCATTTTTGTCTCTACGGGACTAAGCCACGTAAATTATGGAATAGCAGCCCGATGCTTGTTCATTTCCAAGGCCCTTGGGCTGATGAAAGCGCAGTGGCAGGGGAAAAGGATGCAAAAGTTCTTCTAAAACGTGCATTCGAACGACTGCGCTATCGGAATGCCTCAGCATATGTTGTCTTGTCTGAAGAGTTCAAAGGAATTCTAGTCGACAACTACAGTGTCGATGCCGAGAAGGTCACCGTAATACCTCCGGGAGTTGATTTGGAACGGTTTTCCGTTGGTCGCGGTGCTTCGAGTAGTCCGAATGTTTTGTGTGTACGCCGCTTGGAGCGTCGTATGGGTATTCATATCTTGTTGGACGCCTGGGTTCAGGTCCAGGCTGCCATCCCGGAGGCGCGGTTGACTGTTGTGGGAACGGGAAGCGAGGAGGCTGCTCTCCGGAAGCAATCCGAGGCTCTGGGTTTGGCGGGCAGCGTTGATTTCCGGGGGCGGCTTTCCGATGGTGCATTGGCCGGGCTCTACCAGGAGGCCATGCTCACGGTCGTTCCCACAGTGAGCCTGGAAGGATTTGGGTTGATCGCCCTGGAGTCTTTGGCTACAGGCACACCGCCGATTGTGACGAATTGCGGAGGTTTGCCAGATGCAGTGGCAGGTTTTGATCCGTCGCTAGTGGTCGAGTCCGGAAACCGGGAGCAGTTAGCGGATCGCATAATATCGGCTGTCGGTGGCCGTAGGCCTTCAGCGGCCGATTGTAGACGCCACGCTGAATCCTTCGCATGGAGCTCAGTGGCTCAAAAGCATGTTGAGCTCTATCGGAGCATCCAGTAGGAGGATGACTGCAAGCCACGGATCCGTGAATGGATCCGGCACAGCGTAACGCCTTTTTGGCGCTGGCTTTACGGTGGTGGCGCCGGTGACGATGAGGACTTCGATCTCGTTCCACCAACTGCAGAAGGTCCAGTAGAGCTTGTTCGTCTCGGGACGTCCGGTGGCCTCGACTAGGGTTGGGAGCTCTTCCTTCGCGGCGGCAGCATCGGGGAGGGACCCGCTCCGGAGCAGTGTGCCCGCAGCTGTTCTTTGTCTTTTCACACCGCTGAGAGCTTGCCCGTGGCATCGTCAACGGCGAAGAACTCGGCGAGGCGGCTCCTCACGGTTGTCCTCTTGTCGGATCCAGGCACTGGCTTCCGGGTCGCGGAAGAACCGGGGGACCGGAACCGGTGCTCATCAATCCCCAGCATCGGCAGGCTGAGCCTGTTCGCGTCGGGCAGCGTGTTGAAGCAGGCTTCATTCGGCGCGGCACGGACCGTCCACCACGAGACTCCGAACGTCGCGGCGGTCTCGGACACTGCCGTCCCGAGCGGATCACCGCGTCAACGACGTGGTTCCGGAGCCGGCCTGTGGATCGGGCACGGCGCGGGATCTGCGTTGTGGATTCAAAGTACGAGACCGGGGGCCCGGTCCGTTTCTCGCAGTGCCAGCGGTATTGGGGGCTCTTCAAGGTTCCCGGGGAATGGTCTGCTGAGATGATTGCTCATGCTGCCATCCGGGCTGCACTTCTCAAGAGGATACGCGATTTGTAGTTGTC
>NZ_JBTNDK010000055.1:0-6648 GCF_054511035.1 Pseudarthrobacter sp. MDT1-22
GGTATCGGTGGGAACTGTGGCGGTCATCATGGCGGAGAACGGCTGGGCCGCGAAGCGGATGCGGGCGTTCAAGCGCACGACGATTCCCTCTGATCCGGACAAGGTCTTCGCGGACCTCATCGGGCGGGATTTCACCTCCGCCGCCCCGGGAACCCGTCTGGTCGGGGACATCACGTACCTGCGCACCGGTGAGGGCTGGCTCTACTTGGCTACCGTTATCGATCTGTGCACGCGCATGGTCGTCGGCTGGGCGATGGCTGACCACATGCGCGCCTCCCTGACTACCGGTGCGCTGAAGATGGCCAGGGACCGCGGTTATCTGCAGCCCGGAGCCATTTTCCACAGCGACCGCGGAACGCAATACACGTCCCGGGAAATGAGTGTCTGGTGCACCGGTAACGGCATCCGACAGTCCATGGGAGCCACCGGGGTGTGCTGGGACAATGCAGTGGCCGAATCGGCGTTCTCATCCCTGAAAAACGAGTTCTACCACCACCACAGCTTCACGACCCGCCAGGAGGCCCGGCGCGGAGTGATGAACTACATCGAAGTGTTCTACAACCGCTGGCGACCCCACAGCAACAATGACGGCCTGCCGCCGGCCACCGCAATGGCGGCCTTCACGCCAACCGCGCAACCGCTTCCCGCGGCTGCCTGACCAAAAAGAAACTACGCGACTGTCTCACATCCTTGACACACCTCACAGTGACTCAGCGCTACTAACCAACAGCAAGAACGAACCGAATCTTGCCGCGGAGCTTCGGGCCGAGATTGAGTCCGCCAACACCGTTGACCTGCTCTGCGCCTTCGTCCGATGGACAGGCCTCCGCCTGCTTGAACCGGCCCTCGAACAGCTCAACGAGCGCGGCGCCAAACTACGAGTCCTCACCACCACCTACATGGGCGCCACCGAACGACGCGCCATCGATGAACTCGTCAACCGCTACGGCGCCGAAGTGAAGATCAACTACGAAACTCAGGCCACTCGCCTCCATGCAAAGGCCTGGCTGTTCCGCCGCAACTCCGGCTTCGACACGGCGTACGTCGGGAGCTCCAACCTCAGCCAGGCTGCCCTGCTGGATGGCCTGGAATGGAACGTCAGGCTCAGCTCAGTCGGCACGCCCACTCTCCTGCAGAAGTTCGAGGTCACCTTCGACAGCTATTGGGAGCAGCGAGCCTTCCAAAGCTACGACCCGGTACGAGACGGCGAAAAGCTGGACGCGGCACTCGAACGTAACGGCGGCCGGCGCACCGCAGCGCCGGACGCAGCCACCGGGCTCGAAGTTCAGCCGTACCTCCACCAGGAGGAGATGCTAGAAGAGCTGGAAGCCGAGCGGCTCAAAGGCTTCAACCACAACCTCCTGGTCGCCGCCACGGGCACGGGGAAGACAGTTATTGCTGCCCTGGACTACAAGCGCCTCTGCGAAGCCGCTGGCCGCGACCTGAGGATGCTTTTCGTCGCCCACCGACAGGAAATCCTGAAGCAAGCGATGCGTACCTACCGGGACGTAATGCAGGACGGCACTTTCGGTGAACTCTACGTGGGGGAGCACAAGCCGAAAGAGTGGAAGCATATCTTCGCCTCCGTCCAGTCGCTGTCCTCGCTTGGCATCGAACAGCTGGAACCCGACTTCTTCGACGTCGTCGTTATAGATGAATTCCACCACGCCATGGCGCCCACCTACCGGCGCCTGCTGGACCACCTGAAGCCGCAGCAGCTTCTCGGACTCACTGCGACACCGGAACGCGGCGACGGGGTCGACGTCGCCAAGCAGTTCTTCGACGGGCGCACCGCCAGTGAGCTCAGGCTGTGGGACGCCCTGGACGCTGACCTGCTGGTGCCGTTCCACTACTTCGGCGTCTCGGACGACGTCGACCTGAGCCAGCTGGAATGGAAGCGCGGCAACTACGACACCACTCAACTCAGCAACCTCTACACCGGCAACGACGCCCGCGCTGCCAAGGTGATCCGCGAACTACGCGACAAGGTCACCAGTACCGACCAGATGCGGGCCATCGGTTTCTGCGTATCGGTCCAGCATGCCCACTACATGGCCGAGGTGTTCAACGGCGCCGGTATTGCCTCCGTCGCCGTTGATGGCAGCACCAACGACGCCGACCGTGCAGCTGCGCTGGAGCGCCTCCGCCGGCGGGAGATCAACTGCATCTTCACCGTAGACCTCTTCAACGAAGGCCTGGACCTGCCGCAGGTGGACACCATCCTGCTCCTCAGGCCCACACAGAGCGCCACGATCTTCCTCCAACAGCTGGGGCGGGGGCTGCGCCGGGCCGAGGGCAAGGCGGTTCTGACGATCATGGACTTTATTGGCCAGCAACGGCGTGAGTTCCGCTTCGATCTGCGGTACCGCGCGCTCACCGGCTACGGACGCAAGGAGCTGGAGAAGGCTGTCGAGGACGACTTCCCCTACCTGCCATCGGGCTCCCAGATTGTGTTGGACAAGGTGGCGCAGCAGGTGGTGCTGGACAACATCAAGGCACAGCTACGGTTCAACCGGGCGCAACTCGTTCGAGACATTGCTTCATATGCGGAGACTGAGCTGGAGGCCTACCTGGAGCGGTCTGGAAACGATGTGAAGTCGATCTACCGGTCGACCAAGGATTCGTGGACCGGCTACCTTCGCCAGGCCGGCCTGATCGACGACCGGGGATTGAGCTTGTCGAAGTCGCCTGCAGAAGACATTGTCGAAGGCCAACTCGTCGCCAATGCAGATGCCGACGAGAAGAAACTCTTGGGCCGCATGGCTGCGCTAATCCACGTGGACGATCCGGAACGCGCTGAGGCGTACTCGATGCTGGTGGGCCCCGATGCGCCCCGCTACGCGGAGCTTGGGATGCGCGAGCAGACTTTCGCCCGGATGCTGTTCTACACGTTGTGGGACGACGGCGGCGGTTTTCAAGAGTACGACGCCGGACTGGATTACCTGCGGGGGTACCAGTTTGTGTGCAGCGAGATTCGCCAGGTCGTGACGCTTGGAGTGGCCGCTTCCAAACACGCAGCGAAGAGTCTCGGTGCCGGACTGCAGCACGTACCGCTGCTCTCACACGCTACCTACAGGCGGGAGGAGATCCTTGCTGCTTTGGAGTACGGGTCGCTGGAGATTGGAAAGAACGTCCAGCACCGCGAGGGGGTCGCTTGGTGTCCGGCGACTTCGACGGACGCCTTCTTTGTCACCTTGAATAAGGATGACAAGAAACACTCGGCCACAACGATGTATAAGGACTATGCGGTCAGCCCTGAGCTTTTCCATTGGCAATCGCAGAACGCGACCTCACCCACCAGCCCCACAGGACTCCGATACCTCGACCGAGCTGCGCAGGGCACGAAGGTTCTGATCTTCACGAGGGACACGGCGGACGACGAGACTGGCCTGACAGTTCCCTACACGTGCCTGGGGGAGGTGGACTACGTGCAGCACTCAGGAGAGAGGCCCATTGCCATCACGTGGAAGCTGCACCGCACCATGCCCGCGGATGTGTATGCGACGGCTGCTGCAGTGGCTCAGTAGTTCCGTGTGACGCGAGGTCAGCTCGTGACTTTTTCTGGGCGGCCATATATGGTTCACAATTTCTCGAACTTTAGGGAAGAGTTGACGGTCAGTGGATGGATAATTCGTGCTTAGGGACCTACTCGCTTTGATTGCGTCCGCGCGGTTGCCCGATAGTCGAAGTTACCGAGGAGCTTCGCACGACCCTGGGGAACTAGTGCCGGCGACTGAACAATAATACGGACGCTCGGGCTGCTTCATGGGGTGCATGTTACGGTGAAATCATGTCTGATAATTCTGTAGTTCGGTTGCTCCGAGAGTTCGTTGCGGAGCGTGAGTGGAGTCAGTTCCACAGCAGCTCGAATTTAGCGAAATCGATCTCAATTGAGGCGGGCGAGCTCTTAGAATGCTTCCAGTGGGGCGAAGAAGCTGAACCGATGCGAGTTCAGTCAGAACTTGCTGATGTACTGACATATGCCTATTTATTGGCTGATCGTCTAGGCCTTGATCCTGACGCGATTGTGGCCGAAAAACTGGAAGAGACTCGGACTAAATACCCAGTAGAGAAGGCTCGGGGGCGGAGTTCGAAGTATGACGAGCTTTAGGATTGAACGACGGAATTTTTCGCCTCACGAGATTGAGCTATTGAGCCGCAGTGGCGACCAATTCACTAACTGGCCAGTTGTGTACACGCTGAATGACTCAAGAGACGTGTACGTCGGCGAGTCGAGAAGTGTAGCTTCTCGCATGCGGCAGCATTTGAAGACGCACGAAAAGAGTGGCTTACAAAGGATGCATCTTGTCATTGATGATACTTTTCATAAGTCCGCCTGCCTTGATCTAGAGTCGTTCCTAATTAGACTTTTCGCTGGCGAAGGGCGCTATCAGGTACTGAATGGAAATGCTGGGGTCAGCGACTCGGACTACTATGATCGCGCAAAGTACACAACGTCTTTTGAGCAAATATTCGAGGAACTGCGCACAGAAGGAATGTTTGAACGCTCGATCCCTGAGATTGAGAACAGCGATCTCTTCAAGTTTTCGCCGTTTAAAGCTCTTAACCACGATCAAGCGGGTGCGGTCGGAGAGATCTTGGATGGCCTTCTCAGTGACATAGAGCGTGGAGAGCCAAGTACCAGCGTAATTCAGGGAGATCCGGGCACTGGAAAAACAATAATTGCAATATATCTAATGAAGCTGCTCCGCGACATTCAGATTTCTCAAGAAGGTGAAAGCTTCGATAGTGACTCAATCTTTTCGGATTACTTTGTAGAAGGCAACCGTGACCTCATTGCCAATCTCAAGGTCGGCCTAGTCGTCCCGCAGCAGTCACTACGGTCAACCATCAAAAAGGTTTTCAAAAAGACGCCTTCTCTTAAGCCCGGCATGGTCCTGAGCCCATTTGACCTCTCACCTTCCGAAGAGCCCTACGATTTGCTGATAGTGGACGAAGCGCATAGGCTCAGCCAACGCGCAAACCAGCCGTCCGGTCCTCAAAACAAGAAATATCGTGAGATTACCGAAGCCCTATTTGGCGTGGATAACCTGTCGATCACGCAGCTGGACTGGGTTCGCGAGAGCAGCAAGCACCAGATTCTGCTAGTGGACGCTGAACAGAGCGTTAGGCCTGCGGACTTGCCGGAGGACTTAGTCCGATCCCTCATACTTCGTTCGCAAGTTGAGAAAAAGTTTTACCGTTTGCATTCACAGATGCGCGTCCAAGGCGGGATGGACTACATCAAATATGTTCGTAAAATTTTTTCGTCAGAACCGCCCGTTCATACACTGATCGAGAATTACGATTTTCGATTCTTTGATGATGTCAGGGATATGCACGAGGCCATCCGTAGGCGAGAGTCAGAGGTACAACTTGCTCGACTTGTCGCAGGCTTCGCTTGGCCCTGGAAAACGAAAACAGATCCTAATGCTTTTGACATCGACATTGATGGACATCGACTTCGCTGGAACCAGACCCAAACTGACTGGATCAACTCAAGGAATTCAATAGATGAGGTTGGCTCTATTCATACAGTCCAGGGATACGATCTAAACTATGCGGGTGTAATTATCGGACCTGATCTCCGCTTTGATCTGAAGACTCGGTCTATCGCCGTCGATCGAGCTAGCTACTTCGATAAGAAAGGCAAAGAAAATAACCCCAAGCTTGGGCTTGTGTACACCGACAGTGACTTGCTTAGATACATCACAAATATATATGCCGTACTCATGACAAGGGGTATGCAGGGGACTTACGTTTACGTGCATGACGAAGCACTCCGCGAATATCTGCGTCGTTTCATTCCTCAGAGGACTGGGCGTAGTTGCAATGATATTTGCCGGTGATTATCTCTTGTGATGAGGGGCTACTTTAGAACCGCACTCAAACGCTAGGCATAATCTGCACATCCCCCGGACGAAGGGTCGGACTCTTTCCGCTCCGCCGCGATTCATGTGTTCCTTGGCAGGAACCGAACAAGCCCAAGGTCGCGGCGGGTCTTGCCGCTGACCTCCGGTGGGCCTGCGAAGGGATTGCCGAAGGTGACCTCGTGCTGCCGCCAAAGCCGCGGAGGGCCTACCAGCATGGTGTGGTCGCTGGTGGCTACGAATATCACCCGGAACAGACCTGCCGCACCGCCGCCGCGTTGACTGAAATGGCTCGTTCAGCAAGGAGGACATGAGCCCAACCTTGGCGTCCACCGCAGGAGTACCAATGACGGTGTTCCAGCTGACCGCCCACACGGCAGAACTGGCTAGTTCGACAAGTTTCACGCGCGGCCGCTACTGGCGGTCCGACGAAATCTTGACCACGCTGGACTCGTTTGCCGACATGTTCGGCCTCGGCTGTCGCAGTTGATGCGCAATGTTTGCTCAAGATCGTTTTGCACCTGACGGCTCGGCAGTAGCATCACGGGATAGGCAGAACCGCATATTGGGGGACAACGATGACCGAGCCTGATTCCACGCGCCACGACGAGTTCTCTGAACGGCTGCGGCAGTTGGTGGCCGCGAGGGACGGCGACCTTGCATCCGTCTACAGTTCCAGGACTCTGGACATGGGCTGATGCGGTGGAATGGCTTCCGCGTGATTCCGCTGATCTTGTTGCGGGCTGGCTGTTAATTTTCACCTGTTTGCGATAAAATC
>NZ_JBTNDK010000056.1:0-5705 GCF_054511035.1 Pseudarthrobacter sp. MDT1-22
ATGAAAGGCACCCTCACCGTGAAATAACACCCCGGCAGAAGGACGCAGTACACCGGGAACGAAGTGGGGTCTGGAACGGAGATATTCGTTTCTTCGTTACCGGCACGTGCGTCCCGAAGGGTCTGCGCTCGTCTTCCCGGATCGAGGTTTCCCTGGCCCGGTTGCCTTCCACGCGGCAACTCACCGATGCGGGGACCGGCACATGGGCGGGTCTCGGGCATCCCCAACGGTATCCCCAGGTGGTCCTACAAACCCCATGGCTTATCCGCGCTTTCCGGGCTGCGTTGCATCGAAGAACCGCAATTCCTCGCTGTTTTGGCCCGTACCCACGCCCGTTTCTTTCTCGCGGATAAAATCCAGATCCTCACGGGAAAGCAGCATCTGGCCGTGCCCGTCGACGTCGACGTGCCCCGCGGAATTTTGCTTGATCATGGCAGTGACAGTGCGCGGCACCATCACGCCTCCCGGATTATCCAGGAGCCACTGGCGCGTCTCTGAATCAAGTCGGTCCCATGATTTTGTCAATCTGACTTGAGCCCACTTTGGTGGGAAATCGCAGCTTGATCGGGGCCGCCATGAACCAGGTCGCGGAGGCGGTGGGGCCCCGGAATGTGACCGTTCCGTTACGCCGATCCCGGCAGGGCGCCGGGTACTCGAAATCAGGGGACCGGCCGCCGCCTGCTGCCAGCCAGGAACACCCCATGATCCCGGGACCCTTATGGATGGACCGGGCTCCTGCCCCCTCTCAGGAGGTGGGCAATCGCTGCCTCACCGGCGTGTTGCCGGGAACCGGATTCCCGGGTTTTCTGCGCCCGGCCAGAAATCCGGAAGAAGGCTTGGACGCTCGGAGGTGCAACGGGGAAGTCTGCCCGTTGGGTCAAAGCGGGCGGGAGGCGGCCGGGTCCAGGGTGTGCAGCGCGGCGCCGGTCACGATGCCGTAGGCCAGGTGCGGGATGATGTCGCTGGCCCAGTCCGCGGGAGACCAGGTGCGGGGATCGGTAATTCCGAGAACGGTCATAGGGCCGTTGCTGCCGATCAGTGCGCCGGCCGCCGCAGTCAGTGACGAACCGAGGAGTCCGGGCCGGTATCCGGCCTCCCGGACAAGGCCGAGGACCGCGCCGACGCCGACGCCGACGACAAGTCCTGTCAGCGGGCCGAGCCCGGCTAACCGGTTCGTGCGTTCTTCCTCGGTGCCCGGGATCTTGACCCCTGTGACGTCGGCCAGTTTTTCGACGGTGGCCTCGGGTGTGCTGCTGGCGGGGCGGGCACGCCAGACCATGTCCAGGTAGGTGAGGGTGTTCAGGGCTGTGGTCCCGGCGGCGCCTGCTGCGGCCCCGGTGGCCAGTGCGCGGACGATTTTCATGGCTGCGGGGACAGCCCGAGTTGGGTGAGCATGCCCAGCTGGTCGCTGCTGCCCCAGCGCTCGACGAGTTTGCCGTCTTCGAAGCGTCCGATCTGCATGCCCCGGATTTTGAAGCTCCTGCCGGTGGGCGGGTGGCCCATCAGCGGCCCCTGATGTGTCCCGGTGATCGTGTAGGCGAACGCGACGTCGACGTCGGTGGCTGTGAGGTGTTCGACGTCGAGGTGCAGATCCGGAAAAGAAGAGCGCAACCCTGTGAACAGGTCCTTGAATCCCTGCGGGCCCGGTCCTTGTCCCGGTGCCGGGTCGTGGTCGACACAGCCGGCCGCGACGACGTCGTCGAATTCTTCGAGTTTGCCGCTGTTTACAGCGGCGCCGAAGCGCTCCTGGGCGTGGATATTGGCGTCCCTGGTCATGAATCCTCCGTTTATGGTTGTTAGGCCGGTCCGTGCGGAACGGTCCTTGTTGTCATCTGTCATCGTGCGCGCTGGTCTGCCCGGGAGCAAGGGCAGTGGGATCGGGTTCGGCCGGGCCTGCCTGGGTCCGGGACTCCAGGCCGGCGGGTCCGCCGCCACCCTGGACAGCCACCGGCACGCCCGCAAGACCCGGACACGGCACACGCGGCCGCGACCCCCGCCGGCACAAGGCTGCCTGAACCGCGCCAGTGCAACTCCCCGGGCCAAGATGGATAGGCCCGGCTTGAGCGCACGGCAAACACAGCCAGTCCGTACTTCGTGGTGGGTGCTGGGGGCTACTTGTTGCGTTGGTGGCAGTCACTCTGGTCACGGATTGGGACCGGCTGCGAGATCCACTGCTTAAAGGCACCCCAGCCTCAGGCCTCAGGTAACGCCGGCGATTGCCGTTTCATGACATGAGTACCTCGCCAGACCAAAATCCAAGGGTCGGAAGCAAGGACTGCAAGTGACCACCCTCGCACATACTCCATCGGTCCTCCTCGCGGAGTCGTGGATGATGTCCGCAACGTACGGTGCAATGTTCCAGGTGAACCGCTCTTTGTGGATAAATGTTTTAGCGGGACAGGCCGTTCTTGCTCCTCTCAGAGCCCACTGTTGCCTCTGTGCTCGACCTTCTGGCCTTGGTGGCGCCCTTGCCCATAGTCACCGCTGCGCTGGGGTGTGTGCCCTCGCTGCGAGCTGCCGCGAGGCGTCCGCGTATCTGGGTCTCATTCGCGCCGCTGTTTTCTAGGGACTCAGCGAATTTTTCGTGGTGTTCGGCCGAGCCGTAGTCGGCGGCTGACGTGCTTTCTGCTTTGAGGCCCTGGTCTTTGAGCCGACTGCTTTCGTTGCCGGTGACGCGGTTCTCGATTTCGCGGCCGACGCCTTCCATGCGGGCAAAGAGTTCCTTTTCCGCGCGTTCGTACCGCTGCTCCACGGGCGTCCGCTCGGAGCCTTTGAAACCGCCCTCGGCCAAGAGCTTGGCCTCGTGCATCTCCTTGGCAGCCTTCACGAACTCGGGATCCTCGAAGTGCGAGTCGCCGGCACCGTTGACGTTCGCGGTGGTCTCTTTCCGCAGCTGGTCCATGTCGGGACCGTTGATGCCGTCCTTGCCGATGAGGAACATGCGTTCCTTCACGATGGCGTCCGCTGCCTCTACCGCTGTGGGGGTCTTCGCGGTGTGCGCGGTCTGCAATGCCTGGGCCAGCTCGGGGTTGGCCAGGTACTCCACGGGCACCTGGTGACGCTCCATTTCCGGTGCCAGCTTCGCGGCCTGTGCGCGGAGTTCTTCCGCGCGGGCTGCTGCGAGCAGCTGCATGGCCTTCTCGTGTTCGGCGGTGGCCTTGCGCGTCTCTTCCTGGCTGCGCGCCAGTTCGTCCTGCCGGGCCTTCTCGGTGGTGATCGCCTGAATACCTGACTCCAGGTAGGCGGCGTCTGTGCCGACGTCGTGGGTGTCGATCCCGTACCGCGTCAGGACCTCCTGACGGATCTTTTCCGACGCTGCCAGCGCGGCCGGGTCGTGGTCCTTCCAGCCTTCGGCGACGGCGTGTGCCGTAGCAATGTCGTTTGGCTGTGCCTTGTCCCACCACTGGTCCTTCTCGACGGGCGCCAGTGCTGCGTGGGCGGCGCTTCGTTCGGCGGCGAGACGGGCCTGGGCTTCGTGCGCCACCTGGGCGTCTTGGTGTTCCTGGTGCCGCTGGGATTCCTGCCGCCGCCGGGCCAGGGTCTCGGCAATACGGGAGGCGATCATCAGCGACTGCCGCAGCCCGCCGTCCAGGACATCATCCATTCCATCTGATTCACTCATGCTGTTCCCCTTGCAGTTGGTGGTGGTCTTTATCGGTCGAGGCCCGGCCCGGAGTCGCGTCGGCTGAGTTGGTAGGTCTTGGCCGGTGTTGGCGTTGATGGCACCACTGATCCCGGACGGATGGGCACCATGCCACGCCTGGCAATATCAATCGCCCTGGGCGGCACTGCTGACTCCGTGGCTTGCTGCTGCCCGGCACCCACCGGGACAGCCTTCGGCATGGTTCCGGTGAACGGAGCCAGCTGGTGCTCGACCACTGAGCGGATGCGTTGCGCTTCACGGGTCCGCCCAGATTGGGCGTGCATTTCGTAGACGGCAAAGGCGGTGTTGATCAGCTGCACCATGAGTGCCGTTTGCGCCGCCGTCTTGTTCTTGCTCGATGCGGCCATGAACAACATGGCGGTACCGGCAATGGAGGGCAGCGCGACGGGTTTGCTGTGCTGTCGTGGTGCGCGCAACTGCGCCGTGCGGGACAGTTCAGCAGCGGTGGCCGCCAGTGGCCCGGGCGTCGGTTCGAGCCGGTAAGACCATGCCGCGAACGCTCCGGAAACTTCCCGTGCGGCCTTCGCCCAGGTTGCGTGATCGTCACGCGGGATGGTGCGTAGCTGGTCTGCCAGGGCGGTGGCGTTACGGGTGTATTCCACCCATGCTTCTGCCGGTGGCGTTGCGTTCTCGGGACCGGTCTTGGAGACCGTGCGCTTGTTGCGTGCCGCCGCGTTCCACTCGGCTGCAGCATCGGTCGCCAGGTGTGGTGAGTCCATCCATTCTTCACGGAGGGCACCGAGTTTCAGGTCAGAGGCGAGGGTGCCGCCTCCGAACCAAATAGGACGCTCCCCCTGGGTGGGGCGTTCGGCTACCGAGTACCCAACAATGACGTCGGTGGTGTTCTTGGCGTAGCGGGGACGGACGAGCATTCCGGTGTCGCGGGCCCGGCGTACGAACTCCGCTTCGGTTGCCGAGGCGCTGGCGCTGGCGCGTACTTTCCGTGCCAGTGATGACCTGTGCATTTCGCGGTCATCCCTGACGGCGGTGGCCTTCTCGGCCCGGTCGTATCCACGGGTGGCGTGCACCATGGAGAGCTGTTCCAGACCGTACTTGACCTCAAGCTCGCGGCAGGTCTGCTGTGCACGCTTGTAGTCAGCATGCGTGGATGCTTTGGTGCCGTCCTCGCGGACAAGAGACACTGCCAGGTGGATGTGGTGGTTCCCGTTTTCGGACGTGCCGTGGTTCACCGCGGCCCACCGGCACCGTGCTTTGCCGCTGGCTTCGGTGAAGCCCATAGAGTCAACGAAGTCGTTGGCGATATCGCCCCACTGCTGGTCCGTCAGTGCACCCTCTTCGGCGCGCAGGCTGAGGGAGCAGTGCCACACGCTGGCATCCTTGTACCCGACGTGCACGCGCTCCTTCTTCGCCGCGTCCCACTCCATGTCCTTGATCTGAACCGAGACACCGAACATCTTGCGCGGCCGGTCCAGATGCTTGGCAATGGCCAGGGCATCGTCGCGGTCCAGCACACCGTCGTCGTACCACGCCATGATGGCAGCGTCACCGGCAACAAGGTGCGGATCCTGGTGGGCGTTCTTGGTCTTGTTCGCATCGGTCGATGCCAGGTAAACCATGAGCCCGCCCATACGTGAACCGCGAGTGATGTTCGGAATCATCCCTGCATCAGCCCGTCAATGGCGTCGTCAATGCGCATGGCTACAGTGCGAATGTGCTTCAGCGCTTCGCGGGCTTCAACAGGGAACTCGCTGGTGGCGTTCGCCTGCCGTGCGAGCTGGTTGATGTTGTTGGACGAACGGGCCAGGAGATTGTGCAGGGACATCAGTTCCGCTGCAATGGCGCGGCGTTCGGTCGGTGAATCGGAGTGCTCCGACAGCGCGGACGAAATCAGCAGGTTCGGAACGGTGACCTTCTCGCGCTCAGCCCTGGCGACGAGCGCCGCTTCTTCCTCCACAGTGACCCACACGTCACGGCGCTAGCCCTGAATGACCAGATCGATGAGGAAAATAGTCAATGAGCGTTGTCATCGGAGTGGATTCCTCCACCCAGTCCTGCAAAGTCCTCGCTGTGGACGCCCAGA
>NZ_JBTNDK010000057.1:0-5637 GCF_054511035.1 Pseudarthrobacter sp. MDT1-22
AAAAAACACCAACCCGCCGCCAGTACGGCACAATAGAACCACAACCCCGTGGCCCCGTTTTCAATTGGCGCTATTGGCCCCATTTTCGGTTGGCGTTAACACCGTGGCAGGCAAGGCTAACGTCGCGGACAGGTTGTGGATTTTCAACGACACGGCCGCAGCGTGGGCGCGAAGCACCGCCGCCCTACTGAAGGCCCGGCAGGGACAGCCGGTGCGGATGCACACAATGGGTAACAGCCTGTTCGCCGGCCCGGCTGGCAGCGGCGACGGTTCTGTTGCTGGCATCAAGGACTTCCAGGCATGGCTTCGGGCGGAACTCCAGTCCGCGATGCCCGTCTACCGTGGTGGCGACTACCCTGGGGGCAGCCACTGGTGGCTGAACAGCATCGCTGGCACCCCATCGCCACTTACGACGGACGGCCGATTCGGCACCCCGATCTACTCCACGTCCTATTACAAGTTCACCGTCACTGGTCAGACGGTCACGTTCAAGGGCTACCCCTGCTCAGGTATCCGTCTGTGGTTCGCGGCGGGTGCAGGGACTGGCACCGTCAGCGTCACGGTCGATAGTGAAACGACGGTGACCGGCGTAGGTTCGACGGCGGGCGGGGTCAGGTCTGTTGACGTGCTCTCTACACGCGGCTTCGGTGCGCATAGCTTCTCAGTCACTTGGGGCGCAGGGACGGCATACCTGCTCGGCGTCGAAGCAATCGTTCCGGGACTCAGCGTGAGCGACGGCGGCGTGCCTAGCAGCTCAGCCGTTGACTGGACCGCCACCGCAGCAGGCTTTACCGGCCCCACGTTCAACGGCTCAGCGGGTCTCAACCCAGACATGTCGCTGATCCTGCTGCAAACCAACGAGTGGAACGCACAGACGGTAGTCAGCACCTACCAGACACAACTAACCTCGGTCGTCACACCCCAACTAGCAGCCCAAGGCAGCACGGGCGCGGTGGTGCTCTGCATTCCGCCGCGACCATCCGGCAACCCAAGCACCGGATCGGAAGCCGCAGGAAAGACGTGGGCCGACTACAGCACTGCAACAAAGGCCGTAGCGACCGCGCAAGGACTTCCGGTGCTCGACTTCACCGCGCTATTTGGCGGCTCCTGGAACAGCACCCTCATGGCCGACCAGCTCCACTGGAACGCGGCGGGGCAAAGTGTTGCTGGCCGTTCAACGGCGCACGCCTACCTCGGCGCGGAGAACAAGTTCAGCCCGACTGCTGCTTAGAAGCGCCCGGCAAGGTAGTCGGCAAAGCAGGCTTTCCGAGCAGACCTCACGTGACTGGTCATCCCGCAACGGTGTCTCGCATACGGAGCACTGCCCACGGCGTAGCTTCATCGCGGCGCGGGCAGTGCGGACGGATTCAAGTAAACGGACGAGCGGCGGCGGACTAAGTAGGTTCCCCATACCGCAATGGTACCCGTGAGGCGCCGGCGGCTTCCGGCGGTGCGTCAGGCCGCGGTATAGCCCACACTCCCAACAGTAGGATCGGCCCGAGGATGCCAAGACTGACTGCAACCTCGGAAACCGCGGACACGCTTTGGTATGGGTTCGGGGAGCCAGTCAGTGCGGCAACATTCTCCGGCATCGAAAGGAACCCTAGCGTTGTTACCGCTGCGACGACGCCAGGGCCTGATCTTGCAAACGAACCCCAGCCCATCTGACCAGTCACATGTTTGAAGCTCACGACGAACGCTGGGATTGCGACTGCAATCCAAACCCAGTGGTGGTAATGGGACACAGGAGAGATTAGGAGCATCACCAATGCATTGGCCGATAATGCTGCCCAGGTGTCCCCGGCGTTGAAGAGTTTGCGCATTACGACGATGCCCACCGCGACGGTCACGCCTGCCAGAGTGAGCCAAAGAACCGGCTCAATCACGCCGTCGAAGTGTGCTCGCTCCACGACGCCTCGGAGTGAAAGATTGTTGAAAGATTCTGCCGCTCCGATGCGGTTGGTGTTCAAGACCGCCCGGAACCAGAAGTCAGCCGATACTTGGGGAGCAAAGACCCACATGAGCGCGACAGTGCTGGCGAACGTAGCCACCAGCCTCACTGCCGATGCAAAATCTCTCTTGATAATAAAGAAGAGGAGAAACGCCAGGGGGGTCAGCTTGATCCCGGCAGCTATACCAGTCAGAACACCTTGGGGCAAGAACTTCGGCCGTTTGGACGTCCAAAGGATATCGACCGCGACAAGAGCCAGCAGGAGGGCGTTGATCTGCCCAAGGGCGACGGTGTGCTGCCAGGGACCTAACAACAGCACCGCACCTGCACCGATGCCGTAGGCCGCGTAGGTTTGGTGGCGGCGACTCATCACGCCTCGCGTTACAAGATGCCGCACTACTGCGACACCCAAGGCACAACCCACCGTGATTGTGGATATGGTGTGCAGGACCAGCGCCCAGCGCATGGGCAGCAGGCTCATGGGCGCAAAAAGGAGAGCGGCGAACGGCGGGTATGTGAATCCCATTCCCGGGTCCCCCGTGTTCGGGAGGGCCGAGGCGTAAAGGTTCTCGTTCTGGGCCAGGAACACCCTGACTGCCTGCCAATACACGTTGAAGTCCAGACCGTGACGGATGCCCCTCCAAAACGAAAGGGCTACGGCTAGTACGCTCGCAAGAACACTTGCGCCAAGTAGCGCCCGGCCGCGAAGCGTAGACGGAAAATACACGAGTCCCCCAATATTGACTTTCCAATGTGGCTCGCACAGTCTATGCACGCCAACGCACGCCGTACAAAGTGAGGTCAAAGTAAGACCGGTTAAGTTCCCCAGCTTTTACTCACGCTCAATGTCATTCAGAAGCGCCAAAGCGATTTGATTAGCAACGACGCCGCTGTAACGGAGCAGGCACCGCTGTAGTGAGCGGCACAATCTCCTTGGACATCCCGGCGAGCCACCCCCACGCTTCGCCCCCCGTCAGGGAACCGACCCTAGCCATCGGCGTCCGGGCGCACGTCGTGGCAGCGTTCGCCAGGCTGGCCACCGGCAGCGATGGGCACTGGTTGTTCAAGAACGCAGGAACCTACCGTGAAACTGTCGCAACCTCGTCGTCGGCCTTGATGAGGACGTTGCCTTCACCGATGTCTCGGACAGGACGTCGTGTTCCACGGCGGTGGCCAGCGGCTTTTCCTTGACGAAGCACATCAGCACTTCCGCGATCACCGCCAGCGGGACCATCCAGATGAAGATGGGGGTAAGCGCGTCGTTGTAGGAGGAGATGATGATCTCCTTGAGCGGTGCCGGCAGTGAGCCGACCACGGCCGGAGTCAGGGAGTTTGACCCGCCGGGGTCCCGCCGCCCTGTGTCGCAGCCGGGAGGCGGTCGGTGAGCAGCGCAGCCAGCCGGCTGGCGAACAGCCTCCCGACGACGGCGGAGCCCAGGGTGGCGCCGATCTGGCGGAAGAAGTTGTTCGACGCCGTCGCGGTGCCCACTTCGCGCAGCGGAAACGAGTTCTGAACCATGAGGGCCATGATCTGCATGCTCAGGCCCAGACCTAGGCCCATCACAGTCAGGTAGGCGCAGATTTCCCAGAGCGGCGAGCCTGGGTTCAGCGTGGAGAGCAGCACCAGGGCTCCGGCTACCAGGACTCCGCCAACGATCGGCATCCACTTGTAGCGGCCGGTCCGGCTGACCAGCTGGCCTGAAGCCACCGAGGCCACCAGCAGCGCACCCATCATGGGGATCATCAGCAGGCCGGATTCGGTGGGTTCACGCTGAAGTCCATCTGCAGGTATGTGGGCAGGTAGCCGATTGCCACACCGATCAGCAGGCCGGCAATGGTGGCCAGGTTGAAGTTCAGGTCCTTGAACAGGTGCAGCGGAATGATCGGCTCTGCCGTCCGGCTCTCCACGAAGACAAAGGCTGCGGCGCTGACCACGGCGCCCGCGATCAGGCCCAGGATGATGGCGTCGGACCAGTCGTACTTGCTTCCGCCCCAAGTGGCAAAGAGGACCAGGCAGGTGGTGGCGATGGCAAGGAGCACCATGCCGCCGAGGTCCAGCTTGGGCTTGCCGGCGTGCAGTTTGAGGAAGAACGCCGCGCCGGCGAGGGCCAGCAGGCCCAGGGGGATGTTGATCCAGAAGACCCAACGCCAGCCGGGACCTTCGGTGAACCAGCCGCCCAGCAGCGGTCCGGCCACTGAGGCGATGGCGAAGACGCCGCCAATCATGCCCATGTACTTGCCGCGCTCCCGGGCAGGAACCGAGCCTCACGGGGGCGGCGGCGTTTCCGGCGGGGCCGAGGTCCGTCACGGTGGCCGCGGATCCGTTCAGCGGCCGCTTGACGAGGGCTTTGGCGGTTGTCATGGCTACGAAAGAGGCGGCTGGCCCGCTCTGCTGGAGCTTGGCGCCGGCCGGGTCCGGCAGCGCCACCTTCTTGCCGCCCGGCAGGTACAGGCAGCTTGTGGCCGCGTCCAGCACCACTGGATTGTCCCCCACCGCGGCGATCTGGGCCTTGTCGATATTGCGGAGGGCGGCGTACTCGGTGGCCTCGGAGGAGGCGACGGCTCCAGATTCTGTGTGGTTTGCTCGGTGGGGACGAGACGACCTCCGTCACGGCCAGCTCACACGGCCAACTCTTCGATAATGGCTGCGGCAGCTCCGGCTAGTACGGGCTCCAGGTTCGCGACGTTGGCTAGGGATTTAGCCCGCCGTCTATCAGCGCAGAGCGAGCGTTCCCACTGGGCTCAGGTCCCCAGATTCAAATGCGGCGCCCGTGTGGAAACGGTTCTTTAGACGCAGGAACGGCTTCTCCACACACCAATAGCTGAAACAAGCTGCGCCAAAGGCCAGGGGTATGCCGAGCAGCGGGTTGGAGAATGGTTGCGGCATCAGGTCCGTCAAGAACAATTGCTGCCAGAGGTACAGGCTGAAGGAGATCACTCCGACCGACGTCAAAGGACGCCAAGAGAATGCCCGGGTCAACAGCGAGGCGGGGTCAGTTGTGATAGTTGCAATGACGCCAGCGATACAAAGCTGCTCAATGGTCCAGCCCAGACTCAGAGCGTAGGCGCCGCCCATATGCGTCGTCAGTATGGGGCTACAAGGACCAAGTAACCGACAAAGACAGGCCAGAGCCGCCGCACCCGAGGAAGGACCTTCAGCCACCGACTGTCCGATGTCACGAGGGCCAGCAAGCACCCAATTAAGAGCGAATCAGCGCGGGTGTGGAAGGTGACCGAAATGGTTTCCCGAGTCTCCGGAAGGAGGAAGTACTGGGCGACTCGCACGAGGGGAAGCAATGCTATTACCGCCACCGCAGCCCAACCGGCTCGTTTAGGTCTCAGCAGGATCAGCACGATAGGCCAGAGCAGGTAAAACTGTTCCTCCACCGCCAGCGTCCATGAGTGCCCAACCCACCAGTTTCCGCCATCAGGCGCATAGTTCCACACGAACAGTGCGGACGCTATCCACTGCCATGAGTTAACCGCTACCGGAGTCGAAAGAAGGGCCAGCGCCGCGATCGCCAACAGGTACAAGTAAAAGGCTGGCCAGATGCGTAACGACCGTCGAATGTAGAAGGCCTTAAGGGGCTCTTCAAGGTTCCCGGGGAATGGTCTGCTGAGATGATTGCTCATGCTGCCATCCGGGCTGCACTTCTCAAGAGGATACGCGATTTGTAGTTGTCCGGG
>NZ_JBTNDK010000058.1:0-5546 GCF_054511035.1 Pseudarthrobacter sp. MDT1-22
TTTTTGTTCCCTGCAACGTGCCCGTGTCGGGTTTGTTGTTTGGGAACCACATAGTGGACGCAAGCAGTCTTGTTATCTTCGTACCACCCCTGGGTGCAAACCTCTTTTGAATAGGTTTACGGGGGTGGTGTGTGGTGTAAGTTATCGGCCTATTAGTACCGGTCAGCTTCACGAGTCGTTAGTCCTCGCTTCCACATCCGGCCTATCAACCCAGTGGTCTGGCTGGGGGCCTCTCACACACAAGGTGTATGGAAATCTCATCTCGAAGCGAGCTTCCCGCTTAGATGCTTTCAGCGGTTATCCCATCCGAACGTAGCTAATCAGCGGTGCACTTGGCAGTACAACTGACACACCAGAGGTTCGTCCGTCCCGGTCCTCTCGTACTAAGGACAGCCCTTCTCAAATTTCCTGCGCGCGCAGCGGATAGGGACCGAACTGTCTCACGACGTTCTAAACCCAGCTCGCGTACCGCTTTAATGGGCGAACAGCCCAACCCTTGGGACCTACTCCAGCCCCAGGATGCGACGAGCCGACATCGAGGTGCCAAACCATGCCGTCGATATGGACTCTTGGGCAAGATCAGCCTGTTATCCCCGAGGTACCTTTTATCCGTTGAGCGACGGCCATTCCACAATGTACCGCCGGATCACTAGTCCCGACTTTCGTCCCTGCTCGAGATGTCTCTCTCACAGTCAAGCTCCCTTGTGCACTTACACTCGACACCTGATTGCCAACCAGGCTGAGGGAACCTTTGGGCGCCTCCGTTACTTTTTAGGAGGCAACCGCCCCAGTTAAACTACCCATCAGGCACTGTCCCTGACCCGGATTACGGGCCGAAGTTAGATGTCCAAAGTGACCAGAGTGGTATTTCAACGATGACTCCACCCGAACTGGCGTCCGGGCTTCAACGTCTCCCACCTATCCTACACAAGCCACTCCGAACACCAATACCAAACTATAGTAAAGGTCTCGGGGTCTTTCCGTCCTGCTGCGCGTAACGAGCATCTTTACTCGTACTGCAATTTCGCCGAGTTTATGGTTGAGACAGCGGGGAAGTCGTTACTCCATTCGTGCAGGTCGGAACTTACCCGACAAGGAATTTCGCTACCTTAGGATGGTTATAGTTACCACCGCCGTTTACTGGGGCTTGAATTCTCAGCTTCGCCCGCAAGGGCTAACCGGTCCTCTTAACCTTCCAGCACCGGGCAGGAGTCAGTCCGTATACATCGTCTTGCGACTTCGCACGGACCTGTGTTTTTAGTAAACAGTCGCTTCCCCCTGGTCTCTGCGGCCCCGATCCCCTCCCACCAGCAAGTGGTGTTCAAGGTTGGGGCCCCCCTTCTCCCGAAGTTACGGGGGCATTTTGCCGAGTTCCTTAACCATAATTCTCTCGATCGCCTTAGTATTCTCTACCTGATCACCTGTGTCGGTTTGGGGTACGGGCGGCTAAAACCTCGCGTCGATGCTTTTCTCGGCAGCATAGGATCACCAAATCCCCCCGTGAGGGGGTCCCATCAGATCTCAGGCATCATGAACGGCGGATTTGCCTACCGTTCGCCCTACATCCTTAGACCGGGACAACCATCGCCCGGCTTGGCTACCTTCCTGCGTCACACCTGTTAATACGCTTGCCTCCCAGGATCAGGTCCCGCGCTCCACCAAAACCCACATCACCCCGAAGGGTGGGCGGGCAGGTATCGGGCGGTTAGTATCCCCTGTTCAACATGGACGGTTTTTCGCCGGTACGGGAATATCAACCCGTTGTCCATCGACTACGCCTGTCGGCCTCGCCTTAGGTCCCGACTTACCCAGGGCAGATTAGCTTGACCCTGGAACCCTTGATCATTCGGCGGACGGGTTTCTCACCCGTCTTTCGCTACTCATGCCTGCATTCTCACTCGTGTAGGCTCCACCGCTGGTTTACACCGCGACTTCACTGCCCACACGACGCTCCCCTACCACTCCAGACGCCTGAACCAACCCACAAGGGGCGGCTTAGCTAATATCTGAAATCCACAACTTCGGCGGTGTACTTGAGCCCCGCTACATTGTCGGCGCGGAATCACTTGACCAGTGAGCTATTACGCACTCTTTTAAGGATGGCTGCTTCTAAGCCAACCTCCTGGTTGTCTTCGCAACTCCACATCCTTTCCCACTTAGCACACGCTTAGGGGCCTTAGTTGGTGGTCTGGGCTGTTTCCCTCTCGACTATGAAGCTTATCCCCCACAGTCTCACTGCTGCGCTCTCACTTACCGGCATTCGGAGTTTGGCTGACGTCAGTAACCTTGTAGGGCCCATTAGCCATCCAGTAGCTCTACCTCCAGCAAGAAACACGCAACGCTGCACCTAAATGCATTTCGGGGAGAACCAGCTATCACGAAGTTTGATTGGCCTTTCACCCCTACCCACAGCTCATCCCCTCCATTTTCAACTGAAGTGGGTTCGGTCCTCCACGACGTCTTACCGTCGCTTCAACCTGGCCATGGGTAGATCACTTCGCTTCGGGTCTAGATCACGCCACTGCAACGCCCTATTCAGACTCGCTTTCGCTACGGCTTCCCCACACGGGTTAACCTCGCGACGTAACACTAACTCGCAGGCTCATTCTTCAAAAGGCACGCCGTCACACCCATACAGACAAGCTGCAGATGCTCCGACGGATTGTAAGCACACGGTTTCAGGTACTGTTTCACTCCCCTCCCGGGGTACTTTTCACCTTTCCCTCACGGTACTGGTCCGCTATCGGTCATTAGGGAGTATTTAGGCTTATCAGGTGGTCCTGACAGATTCACACGGGATTTCTCGGGCCCCGTGCTACTTGGGATACTCTCCAGGCGGCACAAAACATTTCGGTTACGGGGCTCACACCCTCTCTGGCCGGCCTTTCAAGACCGTTCACCTATGCCTGCACATCACACCTCACCAGTCCGGCAGAACTGGTATGGAAAGTCCCACAACCCCGCCCATGCAACGCCCGCCGGCTATCACACATGGAACGGTTTAGCCTGATCCGCGTTCGCTCGCCACTACTGACGGAATCACTATTGTTTTCTCTTCCTGCGGGTACTGAGATGTTTCACTTCCCCGCGTTCCCTCCACGCACCCTATGTGTTCAGATGCGGGTCACCAGGCAGCTCGCGCCCCTGGCGGGGTTTCCCCATTCGGACACCCTGGGATCACAGTCCGGTTATCGACTCCCCCAGGCTTATCGCAGATTCCTACGTCCTTCTTCGGCTCCTAATGCCAAGGCATCCACCGTGTGCTCTTAAAAACTTGACCACAAAAGATCAAAAAAACTAATTTTCGAGAGAACCACGAAAACCACCCGGACACCACCACCACAACCCGAAGGCCACAGCAACAGACGCCCGGACAGATCCAGGTTCATAATTCTTGGAAATTGCTTCTTATAAAAGATGCTCGCGTCCACTATGTAGTTCTCAAACAACAACCCCAAACCACACACCCCACACACAACCCCAAAAGGTCAACCGTGCGATCGATGCAGCCAGGAAACCAGAAACAAACAAACCCGACAAAACACACCACAACCCGTAAGCTGCAGCCCATCCTCCCGGCCCTGTTGCCTCAGGACCCAACAGTGTGCCAAACACTAAACCACCCACCCCCAACCCACACCGTTCCAGGCAGAGAAGCCATCCCGAAGGACAACCAACCACCGTACTAGGTCAGGAAAGAAACAAACGGCCGCTATTCATTGATATTCCACCCTTGAGCACCCGCCGCAGAACAAACGTCCGCGCAACGGGCATATACTCCTGACAACCCCTCCACACCCGCATACACGGGGCAAGGTGACTGTAGGTGCTCCTTAGAAAGGAGGTGATCCAGCCGCACCTTCCGGTACGGCTACCTTGTTACGACTTAGTCCCAATCGCCAGTCCCACCTTCGACAGCTCCCTCCCACAAGGGGTTAGGCCACCGGCTTCGGGTGTTACCAACTTTCGTGACTTGACGGGCGGTGTGTACAAGGCCCGGGAACGTATTCACCGCAGCGTTGCTGATCTGCGATTACTAGCGACTCCGACTTCATGGGGTCGAGTTGCAGACCCCAATCCGAACTGAGACCGGCTTTTTGGGATTAGCTCCACCTCACAGTATCGCAACCCTTTGTACCGGCCATTGTAGCATGCGTGAAGCCCAAGACATAAGGGGCATGATGATTTGACGTCGTCCCCACCTTCCTCCGAGTTGACCCCGGCAGTCTCCTATGAGTCCCCGCCATAACGCGCTGGCAACATAGAACGAGGGTTGCGCTCGTTGCGGGACTTAACCCAACATCTCACGACACGAGCTGACGACAACCATGCACCACCTGTAAACCGACCGCAAGCGGGGCACCTGTTTCCAGGCATTTCCGGTTCATGTCAAGCCTTGGTAAGGTTCTTCGCGTTGCATCGAATTAATCCGCATGCTCCGCCGCTTGTGCGGGCCCCCGTCAATTCCTTTGAGTTTTAGCCTTGCGGCCGTACTCCCCAGGCGGGGCACTTAATGCGTTAGCTACGGCGCGGAAAACGTGGAATGTCCCCCACACCTAGTGCCCAACGTTTACGGCATGGACTACCAGGGTATCTAATCCTGTTCGCTCCCCATGCTTTCGCTCCTCAGCGTCAGTTAATGCCCAGAGACCTGCCTTCGCCATCGGTGTTCCTCCTGATATCTGCGCATTTCACCGCTACACCAGGAATTCCAGTCTCCCCTACATCACTCTAGTCTGCCCGTACCCACCGCAGATCCGGAGTTGAGCCCCGGACTTTCACGGCAGACGCGACAAACCGCCTACGAGCTCTTTACGCCCAATAATTCCGGATAACGCTTGCGCCCTACGTATTACCGCGGCTGCTGGCACGTAGTTAGCCGGCGCTTCTTCTGCAGGTACCGTCACTTTCGCTTCTTCCCTACTGAAAGAGGTTTACAACCCGAAGGCCGTCATCCCTCACGCGGCGTCGCTGCATCAGGCTTTCGCCCATTGTGCAATATTCCCCACTGCTGCCTCCCGTAGGAGTCTGGGCCGTGTCTCAGTCCCAGTGTGGCCGGTCACCCTCTCAGGCCGGCTACCCGTCGTCGCCTTGGTGAGCCATTACCTCACCAACAAGCTGATAGGCCGCGAGTCCATCCAAAACCACAATAAAGCTTTCCACCCCCCACCATGCGATGAGGAGTCATATCCGGTATTAGACCCAGTTTCCCAGGCTTATCCCAGAGTTAAGGGCAGGTTACTCACGTGTTACTCACCCGTTCGCCACTAATCCCCCCACAAGTGAGGTTCATCGTTCGACTTGCATGTGTTAAGCACGCCGCCAGCGTTCATCCTGAGCCAGGATCAAACTCTCCGTTGAAGTAAAACAGACACAACCACCAACCCCGGAAATAACAGGATAAAATGGCTGCACAAAATTTGAAACCAGCTGTAAAAACCAGACCACACCACGGGGTGGCGGATCCAGTCAATTCAACCAATTCAATACAATAAATTGGTATCAACAAACTTGGCACACTATTGAGTTCTCAAACAACAGACACA
>NZ_JBTNDK010000059.1:0-5027 GCF_054511035.1 Pseudarthrobacter sp. MDT1-22
ACCAGCGCAACGGCATCAGCCTTGAACTCATCGGAATAGGTTGGTCGAGCAGACATGGGCACAATCCTTTCAAACTGTGTCTCACATCAGTAGTACACCTCAGGTGGGCTGTCCCCAGCTCTGAAGCCAGCCGGTCATTTTTTCTATTTCCGGTCCCTGGGCTGCCTTGATCCTGGTGGCCAGGTCGGTCACCTCGGCGGGGACGCCTTCCTTGGCCAGGATGATGTCGCTCATCT
The DNA here is from genome assembly GCF_054511035.1 of Pseudarthrobacter sp. MDT1-22. Classification (NCBI taxonomy): domain Bacteria; kingdom Bacillati; phylum Actinomycetota; class Actinomycetes; order Micrococcales; family Micrococcaceae; genus Pseudarthrobacter; species Pseudarthrobacter sp. MDT1-22. Next base: position 237 of record NZ_JBTNDK010000059.1, read on the forward strand.
CCACGGCCTCGGCGTGGTGCGGGATCATCTTCTGGGCGAACATGGCGTCCGCGTCGTTGAAGTCCGCCGAGGCTGCGGCCGACGTTGCCGGAGCCGAGGTCGATGGCATGGCGGAGCTGCCGTGGCTCATGCCGGGCATGCTGCTCGAGTCCGAACTTCCGGTGCCGGCTGAGCATCCGGCGAGGCCGATTGCTGCGGCGATCGCGGCAGCGGAAATAGTCAGGGTCTATTTCATGAAAATCAGGGTCCTCAAAGGTATCAGCGGCGTTTAGCGCCTGGGGATTGCAAGCAGAGACAGCTGCGCCCTTTGGGAAGGTGGGCTGTCTTGTGCGTGTCGACGTTGCTGGACGCTGCGCCGGGGCGCGGCGCTGTCAGTGCTGGTTTACGTCCGGCTGATACAGAAGTCACCGGGAGAGGGGCTGTCCGGTGAGTAGGAATAATTGATGCTGGCTGCAGCCGCCACCCCGAAGTCCGGTAAGGCATAGGGTGCTGTTCCGGGGGCAGGGGCGGTCAGTGAGGTGTTTCCCGGGGCCAGGACGCACGTATTGCCCCCGGCAGTCATCCCGGGGCAGGAACCTGCAGGGGCGCAGGAAGACGACGAGCGAGTTGCCGCTGGGGTAGCGGCGGTCCCATCCCAGGATGCCCCCGTGGTGTGGGAGTGCCCGGCCGGGATGCCCGCAGCGTCCACCGCGGATCCGGCGGTCGCTGCCGGCATGGTGTGCGCGGCGCTCATATGGTGTGCGCCGGTCATAATGTGCATGCCGAAGATCCCGGCGATGATGGCTAGGGCGGCCGTCAGGAAGCCTGCACGAAAGAGGAAAGCGGAGAAAGGTCCACGCGATGGTGCGCTCACAACGTTTCTTCCCTTCCATGCAGGTTGTTCAGGATCTTCAGCCTACCGGCAGGGGTATTCCTGCCGGTCACAGCCTCTTATTCAACGCACCTGGGAGGGATTGAGTTTCATCCTCCGCAAGCCCAAAGGCAGGACAGGGCACTGTCGCCAGCGGGACGGCGAGGATGTTGTAACCGGTGGCCCAAATGAGGATCTGCTACGGCTTGGTATGGCTGGCCCCGGATAGGTCCACCATTTCACAGCACAGTCCAGGCATCATTGCCGGCCTGGACAACACCGGCCGATGCCGTGCACCCGTTCCAGCGCCGAGCGCGATGCCGGCCTCAGCGCCGGGGACGCGTTCGCCCCGTCAAAAGACACCCCACTCGCCTAACCGGTCTTCTGCCAGGGGCCTTGATGCCAATTGCTGGAAAGCGTGTAGCCGGCGGAGGTCACGGCCGCACACACAGCAAAGCTCTCGGCCGTACCGTGACTATCACCCGGGAACGACCGCCGGACACGAGGTCCACAAAGGCGGACTCGGCACCCTCAACGGCCGATACAGCCTTTTGAACGGTCTGGACGCAATGCCCGCACGTCAGCCCTTCGACAGCAAACTCGACTGTGCTGCCACTGGATACCGCTGCCGGAGCAGCAGCTGCACCCGGCAGCGGAAGAAACAAGGGGAAGCCTGGCTCTATCTTTTTGAGGAAGAATCGAGGGTGTGCTGGGGGTGAACGGCCGTGCAAACGGGTACGGCAACACCAGCCCGGACTTCCATGTCACTGACAACCCAAGAAGACGCATCCTGTACCCGGGCCGGGTATACAGAGCAAGTGCGCATCCCGTGCCACGGCGGACACGCCGTTACCGGAATGTGACAAACATTGCTGGTGTGAAGTACGGTCTAAGTCGTGCCGGTTTCTCCTTGAGGCGGCACTCCCGAACAGATTGCCTAACTCTGCCGCTGCCCGGGATCCGTTCACTTTTCGTCCGGCAGAGACGGGGAACCCATTATTGGCCTGCTTCTGGCAGGTCTTGGGGTGAAGCCGTGCCTGGTGCACTTTTGCGCCTGACGCGGCCGGGTGCCTCCCACCCGAATCCGACAGCTAACCTCGCAGGCAGTGGGAGAGGCCCTTTCATGCCCATGCGCAAAACTCACGGCCGCCGCCGCGCGGTCCCCCAGACCAGCACTCTTGCCGCACTGACCAAGTCCTTTACCGCGAATGCCGGCGGCGCAGGCCGCCAGGCCGCCGTCTTCGCAGCGGCTTCCGGTCTCGTGCTGACCAGTGGTATTGCTGCCGCCCAGGCGGCCGACGCCCCCGCCCAGCGCGAAGCTGAACCGGCCGCTAACCTCGAGGTCGCGAGCCAGATACAGGCCCCGCTGACCGCCGATGCCACCATCCAGATTTCCTTCGAGCGCCCGGTCGTGGAAACCACGCCCGCTCCCGTAGTGGAAGCCCCGAAGCCTGTCGTGGTAGCCGCGAAGGCCGCGGCACCCGCGGCCGCCGTAACGACCCCTGCACCCGCCTCGGCCAAAGTCACCGTCACCCCGCCTGCGCCCGCGCCGGCTCCCGCAGCCGGTGACATTAACTCCATCATGGTGTCCTCCGCCTACGCTCAGATCGGCATGATCCAGGACTGCACGCGGCTGGTCGAAAACGCCCTAAATGCCGCTGGCATCCCCGTCGGGGACCTGGGCCCGATGCAGTTCATGAACTACGGCACCGTGGTCACCGACCCCCAGCCCGGTGATATGGTCATGCAGCCTGGCCACGTAGGAATTTACGTCGGCAACGGCCAGGTCCTCAGCTCAGGCCTGAACGGGAAGAATGAAACCGCCGTGCACCCTCTGACCTGGATGACGTCCAAGGGTGCCGTCACCTTCGTCCGCGCAGGCTAACAAACCACTGAAGGCCGGTGATTCAATGCCTTGGGGGCACTGAATCACCGGCCCTTAGGATGCCCCTCCAACCATGCGCCTGACTCCTTCCGCAGGTCACCCGAAGGCGACATATAGCGGTGCTAAAACACCGCCATTTACTCCGCAAACCACAATTCTGAGGCGTATCCCATCTCTTTAGAGTGTCCGGCCAAGCCCCGCTTCCAAGGAAATGAGACATGACGCTCAATTCTGCCCCGCTGAGCAGCACGCGCAGCGCCACGCCGCACCAACTCCGGTATCGGCGCTACGGCTGCCTGCTCTCACACACCCGAAAACGAAAGACTCACCAGACATGACCGTTCAGAACGACCTCAGCCGCGAAGACGTTGCCTCCTATGAGGCAGAGCTCGCGAAACGGACTCCCTCGCTCTACTCGCGCTACATCGGCGCGATGCTCTACTTCATGGGCGCGGCCCTTATCGCTGGCGCCGTCGTGCACTATCCGGTCAACCCGGGCCTATACACGATCATCTGCGTCGTCGGTGCGTTCGTGTTCCTCCTCGGCACCATCGTCAACGAGTTCGTGCTCGTCGATGAGCGCCCGCTGCTAAGCCGGGCCATCTCGCTCGTCGCGTTCTCGCTCCTGCTCTCCTTCGGCGTCGGCCTGGTCGGCGGCGGCATCCAGCACTTCGAACAGTTCCCCGAGCGCAGCGCCTGGATGACTCCAATCGGCCTGCTGATGTCGTACGTCGCGTTCATCGCCAAGGACGCCAAGGGCGGCCTGCGCCACCTGGTCAGCCCGTTTGCCGCAGGTGTCGTGTTGGTCGCCGCGCTGACATGGTTCGGCATGTCCGCCCTCGCAAGCACCCTCGACTCCGAGAGCCACAGCCACGACTCCACGCCGGCACCGTCGCAGGCACCCGCGGAGGCTCCGACCAGCGAAGACCGCACCCTCGACAAGCCGACGGACGCCCCCGCAGCCCCCGCACCCGACACCCACACGTCGCACAGCCACTAACCCGAAGCCGGGCATGCTCAACCGCACATTCGTGCGCTCCTATTCCGTGTAAGGGTCTTTCCCGGCAATGTGGGTGTGTGTGATCGACTATCTGTAGGCCGTTTCAGCCAGGAAATCCTGCCGAGTTGGTGGCTGGTTTCCTGCCAAATGAGCGCTATGAATCAGGCCAGGCAATTCCCCTCCAAATTACGGATTTGGGGTTTGCAGAGATTGAGATCACTCGGTGGCCCGGGGCGGTTCCCAGTGTGTTGGGAACATGGGCCCGCCACCCCAGATAGGTTCCTTACGGCGCTGCTATTGACAGAGCGATTGCGCCGGAAGGGCTGGAAAGCAGATGACGGTACCCATGTCCGTTCAAGAAAATATCAGAAGACTCGATTCCCAGGGAGTCCCGGGACGTGAAATCGCCCGCACGCTGGGCATCAGCCGTGATTCGGTGGCCAAGTACGCCGAGCAGCAGGACTTCTCCCCGGCACCGCCGGCACCGTTGGCAAGGCCCGGAGGTTCGGTGCTGACCGGGTTCGAGCGCATCATTGAGCGGTGGCTGGGCGAGGACCAGCGGCGGCCGCGCAAGCAGCGGCATACGGCCAAGCGGATCTTTGACCGGCTCGTGGATGAGCATGGTTTCACCGGCACGTATTCACCGGTGCAACGGTTCGTGAAGAAGTGGACGGCCCGGAACCGGCAGGCTGGGGAGGGTTTCACCGAGCTGGTGTGGCCGGCGGGCACGGTGCAGGTCGACTTCGGGCAGGCCGAGGCGATCATCGCCGGGATCCGGCAGGTCCTGCACATCCTGGTGGTGAGCTTCCCGTTCTCGAATATGCGCTTCGTCCAGGCATACCGCGGCGAGACCGCCGAGTGTGTCTGCCACGGGCTGCGGAAGGTGTTCGAGCACATTGGGGCCGCACCGAGGCACCTGGTGCCCGATTATGTTCCGCGGAACATAATCCGGGACGAGCCGCGGGACCGTGCCGCCGAAGAACGCGAACATCTCCGCATGCGCGCGCAGCCACGAATCCTGCCGCATATCCAGGCACGCCTCCACGAACGCATACC
>NZ_JBTNDK010000006.1:0-189225 GCF_054511035.1 Pseudarthrobacter sp. MDT1-22
CCACCGAAACCCGTTACCCGGGCACGGACCGGATCCTACGATTCGAAATCAAAAACAAAGAAACGTCACTCAAAAACTAAATCGCTGTGTCCAGAGTCCTGAGTTCCTACGCCGAGTCTCTTGCTTCCGGGTTCGGCGGCGATCTCTACGCCGGGTATCTCGAGCGGCGGGGCTCTGTCATCAGCCGGTTCAGCCTGGACGCCATCGCACTACGCAAAGAGCATGCAGAGCACGACCCCGCTGGCGCCCACCCTCTGCCTGAGACGCCCAGCCCCGTGCCAGCCTTCCCACGGCCCGGCCGGCCCGCCCAAGAACGGTCCACGCAGACTGCTCCGCAGCTTCATTCCTGGCAGTCGCCAGTTCCCCTGATCCAGACCGAGCCTGCCAGCCATGTGAAGACTCCACCCCGTCGGGGCCGTTTGGTTCTGGGAATCGTGGCGGCCGGCGTTGCGGCGCTAATGCTAACCGGCTGGATCAACACTGCTGGGCGTTCCCCCGTCTCAAACAGTTCCGGATCAAGCAACAGCAGCGCCGTGACGTCGACCCAGCGAATTGTCACCTACGAGGTTGTCGGGGGCGCTAAGAGTGCAACAATCACGTACCAGGCGCCGACCGGTACTGCGCAGGCATCGATCAAGGTGCCGCTGGTTAACAAGAGCGGCGACATGGTCACTTTTGAAATGGACCGAGGCGATTTCGTCTACATATCGGCCCAGAACAAAGGCACTTCGGGCAACATCATCTGCCGGATCAGTGTGGACGGAAAGGTTATCTCCACCGTCACCTCGTCAGGCGCCTACGCGATCGCCAGCTGTGACGGCTCAGTCCCGTAGGAACCTTAAATGGGAGTCACTCCGTGGCTCATGGGCCGCAAAATCCAGCTTAGGGGTCACCCGGACTCTCAAGGCATATGACGGATTGAACGCAGACGATAGGCAATCCGACGCTTGTTAACGCCAACCGAAAATAGGGCCAGGAACGCCAACTGAAAATAGGGCCGCCGACCATTATGGATAGAACCACAACCCCGTGGCCCCGTTTTCAATTGGCACTGATGGCCCTGAAGTGTGAATCCCCGCGTTGAGTCGGGAAGGTGTGTCAGGCGGCGGTGCGGGTGGTGGTGACCTCCGCTCCGAGCCTTTCGATCTGCCGGACGAGGCGGGCGAGTTGATGTTCGGGTCCCTGCCGGCGCACTAGCCAGTCTGCTCCAAGCTCGGCATATCCGGTCCCGTCATGGACGATGTGCCAGTAGGCGGTGAGGATGTCATGCCGTGTTGCCCCGAGTGCCTTGAACGTCCCTCGCCTGCTGCGGACCGAGTGGAAGTGGGCGGCAAGGTAGGTCCCCTTGGTCCGCGCCGCGGCCTGGGCTGCTTCGGTTAGGGCAGTCCGCAGCGCGACCGGTCCGTGGCGCGCGCGTCCGGAGTGTGATTTGCCACCGGAGGCGTTATTGCCGGGACAGATCCCGGCCCATGACGCCAGATGCGCGGCTGAGGGGAAAACACTCATATCGATCCCGATTTCCGCGACGAGAGAGATCGCAACCTTTCGGCCGACTCCGGGAATGGTTTGGACGAGTTCGAGGACGGGTTCGTAGTCGGCTACGCGGGTAACGATTTCATCGTCGATCAGCTGAGTCTGCTGCTCAAGGAAATCGATGTGCGCGAGCATCTGCTTCACCAGGACCCCGTGGTGCGAGACCCGGAAAGTGCCCGTGAGTGCATTTCGGAGTTGAGGGATTTTGGACCGTAGCCGTCCCAGCGACAGATCGGCAAGCACTGCCGGGTCACTTTGTCCGGCGAGCATCGCCTCAAGGATCATCCGCCCGGACTTCGTCAGGATCGTCGAAGCGACGCTCGATAGTTTGATTCCGGCGTCCTGCAAAACCTTCTCCAGCCGTTGGATGGCACGCGTACGCTCCTCCACAAGAGTCCTGCGGTATCGGGTGAAATCACGCAGTTCCCGGATCGGCGGCGGCGGCACGAACGACGGCCGAACCAAGCCATGTTCGACCAGCTGCGCGATCCACGCCGAATCGGCGACGTCAGTCTTGCGCCCGGGAACATTCTTCATGTGCGCCGCATTCAGCAGCCAGACCTCCGGAACCCGGTCCTCCAACAGATAGAACACCGGCTTCCAGTACACACCGGTGGACTCCATCCCCGCCCGGGTCACCCTCTGGGCAACCAGCCAATCTCCCAAAGCAATCAGCCCGGCGGTATTCGTGGAAAACGTGCGAGTCTCGTGCTCGCGTTTCCCTCTTGTTGCAGGCCGCCTGACCGTGGCCATGACCGTGTCCCGGTGGACATCGAGCCCGACGCAATATTGAACGATCTCCTCCATCGCCGTCCTCCTCCGTATGCCGCTAGTAACGTGTTCGCCGGAGGAAGGCCGTCAGTCAAGGACTCTGAAGTTCGCGCTCTAAGGCAGCACGACCGGGTGCCCACGGCCCTCCACGCCACACTATTTTCCGGGCTCACAGGGCACCAAGGGCCATCGACGTCCAGCCCGACGAACACACAACCAGAATGCCCCTGAGCCATTACGGAAGGAAGAGGGGACCACCGCCGATTCTCATCCGCCCAGGTGCGGCCGCCGAGCGGCACCATGCTCACTATTTTCGGTTGGCGTTAACAGACGCTATCCAAGCTGCTGGCGGTGGCATCGTGTGTCGCAAAGAAGGTGCTCTCGTCCTCATCACGAGCACGCCAAGCAGGAGAACTGTAGTGCAGACGAAAGTCAGCTCCTGCGTCTGCCAAGCTCCCACCCGATGATATCCAGGGCCCGAAGGGGTGTGATCTTAGGTCCGGGGGCGATGGCGGCGATCTCCTCCCACTGGTCGTGTTGGCTGTCTAGGTCGTTTTGGACTTCCTCCCGCCACCTAAGCCTGTAGTCCCGCTTGCTTCGCTTCCTCTCCTTCGGGACGGGAGCACCAGCGTAGTCGGTGTAGCAGTATGAGATTTTGGCGTCGAACAGCGCCAGTAACTCCGGGCGCTTACGGTGCAGGACCTTGGAAAGCGTAGTGAGCTTGACGTTGTTTGCGCGCTTCTCTTCCAGGGCATCGAAGAGGTCTGCGATGGCTTCCCGAATAGTCGGCGATGTGTCGCGCAGGCTCCCTTCGAGTCGCGGGTGCTTCAGCCTCTAGTGAAGCAGCTCCATCTGTCCCTGGAGGCCGTAGTACACCTTCAAGGGTTTATTCGAGACGTTCAACAGGGCCACAGCGAGGAGGTCCTGCGCTTGAACAGAACCGCTGTCTGCTCCCGGGTACTCGTAGGCGGATACGCGGAAGCGCCTGGCCCCTCAACCAGGTATTCTGTCGCCCAGGCCTTCGCAACGTCGAATCCCACTGATGCCCCGTCAACCGTAAATGTCCCTGCCCACACCCTATGTGAGCAGGGGAACCACTTCTTGGCATCGCCGCACAAAAGATTACTGCAAGCCCTCCGCGCATATCGCCAGACGGTGCTTCCGCCCGTTTGAACACTTTCGCCAAGTCGGAACAGCTAACGGCTGAAGCGTTCCAAGGCCCTCCCGTTACGGGCTATCCAATGTACGGCGCACTTTACCCTTGTATAATGAGAGGCTCGATTTTCAGCAGCCTTCCCGGCCATACGTAGGACAGCATTACCAGCCTGCGATCCATCCGTATCGAGGACATCGACCCTGGTCTCCGAACAGTCCTCATGAACCAGCGTCCGGGGTGATCGGCTATCCGCTGGACGACCTGTATGTTGGCCAAGTTGCTAACCGCGAGGCTGACGGCGGTGTGCCGAAGGTCGTGAAAAGGCGGCCGTGGAAACGCGGAATCTTGTGCCATGTTCAAAAGTAGAACCGACCACAGCAACACGCGGGGACCGACCAAAGACCAGGCTCGCGCCGTGCTTGCGGCGGGGCGGGCTGACGACCCACGCTCCCATGCTCTGGTGTAGCTGCGGCCTTTCGGTATCTGACTAAGGGAAAGCGCTGAACGGCAGCGCAACAGACTACGGCTAACTTCTGATTTCCCGTTGTCTTTGCCCGGGCTCTGGCCCGAGGACCCCACAGCGTCGGGGCAGCGCTGCATGCTGGCGCAGACGCCGGAATGCGCCGTTTCCCGTGCGGTTGCCTGAAATAGTTATCCGTCTGCGCGGAGGCGAATGCGGTTGTCATTTCGAAGGGCAAGGCTCGAGTAGCTGCTGGCCCGAATGGCTGAGAGCCCGTCCTGATACACGGGCAGGGATGACTTCAGCCCCTTGAAGGTCAGAATTACAAACACGCGCTGTTCGTTTTTTACTTCGCCTTCAACTCTCTCCAGTAACGACATCTTAAGCGCCCAACGGTCGCCGCCTTGCTTTCCCTGAGGATACTTGGCCTTGTAGGTCTTTATCGGACTCCACTTACCCATTTCCACACGCTGGTGCTCCCAAGCATGGGGCTTCGAGCCCTTTTCAAATGGCACTATGCCGCTGAGTTGAAAGCCATTAGCGCTTGGCACCATGCGTCCGAAACTTGCGTCCACACTGCTACGGACGCATTCATCACCGAATCCAGCGTCTATGACAGGGGCGTACGCAACTGTCATCACGATCTCAGCCTGGATCTTTCCATCGTCAGTCAGTAGACACTCTGGCACGGGAAATGGATCCTTAAACCAGTCGACTCCACGCGTCAGTCGTACCTCATGGACTGTCGTAAATGTATCCGCGGAGTCTTCCAATATGGATTGCGAGTCTCCAGGAACACCAGCCCCAAAATACGCTTTGTGGTCTTTGTCTATCACAGGAGACCCCACCGCCGCGGCGTGAATGAGTAATCCCTTCACCAATTCTGGGCAGGCGGAGGAGGAAGCGCTGCTCTGCTCGATTTCATCCCATGTATTGGCCGCGATGGCGCTCACCAATGGTGTTGCGAACGATGTGCCGACCGATTCAGCCAAGGAGTCGCCCGGAATCACAGATTGTATGCCGTGCCCGCTAAGCGCGCCAAAGGTTGATCCGAAATCCCCTGACCAGTGAACTAGGTCCGGCTTTTGTTGACCGCCGAAACTGGGCCCGCGACGGGAATACGATGCGGGAGAGCCAACGGCGACAAACCCACCCAAATGCGAAAGCGATCCCACCGCTAGAGAGTTGATAGCCTCTGCTGGACTGGCGATACCGTCAGTCAGTGCTGCAGTTGGCGGCCAACTTCGCGCGGGCCCTCCTACGTAGTTCCCAGCGGCCTGGACAAAAAGGACGCCGTGTTTCGCAGATAACTCGTCCATAGCCTGTGCGAATGTGCTGTACCCCATGGGGTCAAGCTGGGTCTGTGACGCGAAGGAGCAGTTCCAGACTCGTGGGCCCTTTGACCCGTACCGCTCTACGACCTCTTCTATTCGATCCAGCAAGAGATGTTCAGTTATTGACCCGGTCGGCAGGACTTGAGCGTCGATGACGGGCGCCGAGTCCGATGGGAAACGGTTGTCGTCGTTCAAATGACGGGAGGCGGCAATCAAACCGGCGACGAATGTTCCATGCGTCGCATCCAAGTCTCCACCGAGGTCGTAGCTCTCTCTCCCCTCAACCCACGGATCAAGAACGCCGGGAGCTATCCCCGAATCGAGTACCCCAACTGCACGCCCGGCCTTCCTCGGCGAAGGAAGTGAAACGGTGGAACTCTGCCCGATCGCCCGAAATGACTGCTGGCGCACGTCGCCGTACGTACTGTATTCGGGCGCCAGCATGGCGCTCCTAATGCCCAAAACCCTCCGAAGAGACTCAATAGATGCGCCTGCATCCACCCGGAAATAGCCAGTGCGCCGGCGGGTGCTGCCGACCTCATCCAGCAAGACGAAGCCTTCGTCCTCAAAATAGTCCTGAAGAATCTGCCCTGTCGTTAGCGGCGAATTGAGGGCAAGCCAAGGAAAAAAATCCATCTTTAGTGGCTTCGAGGTAGTCGAAGCGGCCTCTAGCAGATCGCGATTCTGTTCGGCTAGCAGTTCACGGGGAAATGGATCCCACAACGAAAAGGAGTCAAACGTGGAAACGGCATATTCCTCCATGTTTGAGGTAGGATTCTCGATTTTGGCGCCCAGGGTGGAAATCGCACGCCGAGTAGCCTGAGTGACAATCTGTCCTGCTCGGGCTGTCGCCTCTATTCCCAGTCCGTTCTTCTCGAGAAATTCGGTTGGCCGATTCGATTTGGCCAACGCTTTGTCTCTGAGATTGATGACCAAAGGGATGCTGTCTAATCCAGTGAGCGGAGCGGCCGACGTTACCGTTTGCCGGATCGTGTTTAGCTCGCCACCGAGCTGATTCAGCAACGCCGTTGTTAGTTCGACGAGTGGTTCTTTGGCTTGGCCACCACCGGATTTTCGCTTTGACTCTCTGGGTTCACTCGGTAAGAGAAGTATCGGGTGCTGGACTGCCATTTTTGATTTCCCCCTTGAACGCGTTCATGACTTGTCTAGCACTCACGCCAAACAAGTCACTTAGCGAACGGATGCTAAAAACGCTAGGCGCCCATTCCCGCAAAGCCCTTATCTCACTCTGACTGCTATCAAATAGATGATAGCGGTCATGCCATTGAATCCTGGCTAGCCGTCGAAGAGCAGCAGGCAATGTAACCTCTTCCGATCCGCCTTGGATTGCCATGCGGGCTATGTCGAAGGCCGCGGTTTGTATACCCGCCCCCGAAAGCCCACTCGAAAATTGAACCAAGGTTTCCATGTCTTTTTCAGCTAGCGTGAATCGCCCTAGCTTCTTTTTCCACAACTGGAAGCGTTCACTTTCGTTGGGGAGATTGATCCTGACGGTGTTCTCGAACCTTCGCCAGACGGCTGGATCCAAAAGCGACTCGTGATTTGTTGCTGCTATCAATACCGTGGAACTCGACAGAGAGTCGATGTTCTGCAGCAGGGCGATCACCACGCGCTGCAGTTCGCCTATTTCTCTGGAATCAGCGCGGTTTTTGCCAAGGGCATCAAACTCATCCAGGAAGAGCACACAGGGGTGACGTTCGGCGAACTCAAAAACCTGTCGTATGTTGCGGCTGGTTTGGCCTAGCAAGGACGAGACGAGCGTGTCGCTTCTTGTTGTGACCAAAGGAAGATCGAGATCGCGTGCAACACGTCGAGCAATAGATGTCTTCCCAGTGCCGGGGGGGCCGTAGATCAGAAGGCGGTTGGGTGTTGCAATACCTTCGGCGAACCACTTCTCATGGGACTTGACCCCGAGCATAAAGTCCTCGATCTTGGTGGAAACATAGGGGTGCAAAACGAGGTCCTCCGTCGGACCGCCCGGTTCGAGAACGTCGACTGTGTCGAGTTGCGACTCTTCGTCGCGCGGCGTAGTACTTCTGACCCCTGCTGGCGAAAACGAAGGAGTGGGGACTTTTGCCAGAACCGTTCGAATGGCGTTTGCTTGGCGGCCATTACGGTCGTCTTCAAGCTTGGTTGCCAGGAGGTTGGCGTAGTTGATGGCCTTGTGGGGATCGTGCCGAAGGGCTGCTTCAAGGATCTTAACGACTTCGGATAGGTGTTCCAACGTTTGCCACTTTCGCCCATGGGAATCATAATGCAGCGTCAATGTATCACTTATTTCAGCTTGTGAATCATTTTTCCCACAATGCGATCCGAAATGAGGCCAACCTGTTTCGGTGCGGACCGGGGCCGCGCTGTCTGCGACGAGAATATACTTTGGCGTGCTCGGCCATCGGCTGGTGGCGCTGAACGGCGGCAGAGTGCCCTCCAGTGGTCCCTAACGCCTTTATGGCCTCGAGGTGGGCGAGTTGGATTGAGGGTCTGACGGCCGCGCGGGGGGTTCGTCACCACATCAGCGGCGGCGGTCGACCGAGTCTCTTAGTGGTCGGGGCCGGGGAGGGCTGAAGTCGGGTGACGAAAAAGTGACGACTGCTTCCTTAAACTGGGCGAAAAGCAGGGGACTGCTCGGGAACCAAGATTTGTGAAGAGCCAGCGAAAAACCCCCTAAAAAACCGTGGTTTTCTAGGGGGTTTATCCCGAGCTTCCTATCAGAACCGAACTGATGACCTTTTCATTACGAGAGAGAATGTCATCGTCAGCATCGTCATCGCCATCAGCGTGGCGCTCCTTCTCCTGGTGCTGGCACTCCTTTTCGCGGGGATGTTCGGGCAGGAAGAGGAACCTGTAGGGCCGACTGTGTAAGCGATGACTTAGCCCTTCCTCCATCGACGAGAGCGTATCTGGCACTCCACCGGTGATTCTTTCTCGGAAACCTACGTATGTTCCTTGGCGTCCAGGTCCAGCCGTACGAAAGGCAGTCATGCTTGTGAACGTCCGGGGTTTGCCCCGAAAAACCGAATACGTCCGACCAGAAGCACAGATCACGCTTGAACGTGTGCGGCCCTCCTGGGCTGATGACGAGGCCGACGGGGAAACTGCGGAGGAATAGTTCAACTCAATGGGCCTGCAAGGGTTTCCGCCATGCAGGTAACAGGTCGCGAGCGACTGGGGCCGTCACCGCGTTCGCGGCCATCTTGACCTGCTTCCCCTTATGGTCTGAGCATGATGTATGTCTTCGGGAAGGCCGGGCGTCGGGGTGTGGAAGGGTTCGGTGTTCACTGCGCTGAGAATCAGCGAGCCCGACAACGGAATCGGTGGACACGGGCTCCTACCCGTATTTGGCGGGGCCCGCATCATTCCCTCCACGTGATGTTGTCACGGATGTTAGTAATCACAGTCTTGGTCACGCCGTACTCCCGCGTCAGGCGGGCGATCGTTCCGCGCGGGCCCGGAAATTGAGCGCGGATAACTCTGGCTTTTTCCTGCGTTAGCTTAGCGTTGGCGTGATTCTCGCCCCGTGGCACAGTGCCATGCCGGAGCCTGTCCTGCCCGACGTTCTCCAGGGGTGTGGCCCAACGAAGATTCTCGGGGCGGTTGTCCAGCGGGTTCCTGTTGTAATGGGCAGCGTGCATACCCGCGGCGGGGGGTGGACCGTGCCATGCCTCGCATACGAGCGCATGAACCCCTCGGGGATTTCCCTTCCCGCAGTGCACGACCGCGTAGCCAGGAACAGTGATGTAGAGCTTGAGAATGACCCAAGTCCGCCCGCGGACCCTCCCCAGAGAACTGACCCAGTATCCGTCGAACTGGGTTGGCCGCCATTCTTCCCCGTCGATCTCATCCTCCGGATGGACAACCGCGGTTATCTCGGAGACCTTGGTCCGGCGGGCCTGCGTCCTGGCCTCCCGCTCCAGCTTGGCCAGCACGAAAGGTGAGGGGGCCGTTGTTGGTTTGGCCCTCAGTTTTCCCTCGGCGATCAATCGAACGTACTGCCAGGTGCAGTCAAACACACCGGCAATCTTTTGATAGCTGACGTCACGCTCGATGAGTAGACGCATGTCGGCTACTTCCGCATCGTTGAACCGCGCAAACGGGTTGTTAAACCCACGGGACGTGTTGTAGCGCCCCCGGGCCTTTCTGTCAGCCATGTTTTCTTCGTGCGTGCCTACCCTCAGGTGCTTAATCTCCACGCACAGGCGGGTGTCGCAGGAGTGCAGCAAGAACTGGTCAGGAGACAGCACCTTGCCGTGCTCCAAGATCCACGCAGCGCGGTGGGCGGGAATGGTCTTGCCGCTCAGCAGAAACTTTCCGTATCCCTGAGTGGATACGCCCGCAGTCCAAAGCAGGCAGCCGTTCTCCACACGGGAAGTCTTTTTGTAGAAGCGCTCCCGATCCGAGGCGGCAGACCGACTTTTCTCGGGAACCCCGCCTGAGCGGAATGTAGTCTCGGTGTTTTCCGCGTCCTTATCCGATCTAACGGAGGAAACCGTGGCTGACCCAATGGAGACGGTTGGCTCCTCCCGACCCGCTTCCATCGCCTGCTCCTGACTTTCGTTGGCGTCATGCACTTCATCGTGCATGTATCACTAGTAGAGCAGACAAGGCTGACAATGTGGGTTGACATGAGTAGATGCCCATCGCCCGCACCAGTCCGCCGAGGAGCAGACGCTCCGGTGGGCGGAACGCCGGGCAATGGTCGGTGCACGAATCCGGCAGCTTCGACTGGAGGAGGGCCTTTCCCAGGAGTCCATGGCTCTGGAATCCGGCCTAAGACGCAACATGATTATTGGTATTGAGTGGGGTCGGAAGAGCGTCGCCTACGAGCGCTTATGGGACATTGCTGCCGTTCTGGGGTGCAATGTAACGGAACTGCTCGCAACTGCTGATCAGCCGGCAGTCACCAGCCCATACCGCGGTGGGCGCAGGGCAATGCAAAGACATGACTATCCGGAGGAAGCGCCAGCGTGACGCCACGGATGTTCATTGGGGTGTCGCATCTACGGATGAAGCCCGCATGTACGAGTGCCGGGAACCAATATTGTTGCCCCACGCCTCTCGCAGCCGGTGGCTGCTGTACTGACAAGGCTAATGCTCGAACGGGTGCAGCGCCGCTCTAATGTCGACGATCGAGCTCGCGGGTCGTACCGAATGGCACTTCTGCCGACAGGCCTACTGTGAAGTCGCAGCTTACGTGCCGAACAACCAAGATGCCGTGTTGCTGGCTCACAAGCACCTCCTTTATAGCGACTTTTACCGCCCCGTCGAGCTGGGTCTCGAGTTGGGCGGCGTCGCTGATGCATATTTCGGCGACGATGCGTTGCACGGTTTCAACTAACCGGGCCCGCTTTCTTAAAGTCCCAGAGCGTCGCGGAGCTATCCGGAATGCTCCGTGACCAGCTGGACCACGCCCTCCGTGATGCCAGCCTCGATGTCGAACTCATAACTCTTATGGTCGCTGGGGCGGAACCGGATCGCCAAGTTCTGATCAGCGACGAAGCCCTGCTCCGGGTCCCAGATCACACTGGGGAAGATCATGACCCTGCTGAACATGGGGGTCTCCACCGTTTCCCCTGCCGCCAGCAGAGCTCGCGCTTCGGCGAAGTTGAGAGATCCACACTTCACGAGCAACTGATCGTCGAATCCACTCTGCCACAGTCCGCCGTCGACGGTGATTGCCATATTGTACGCGTCCCTGAGCACCCACCCGGCTGCCAGCGTATGCGGGACCTTCTTGGTCCCTGACCAAAAGGTCTGCTGGAGGTTCTGCTCGAAAAGCGGTTCCGTTGGAATGTTGTGGGAGAAAAGGAACGTGGCTGCCTCCCGGCAGTTGTTCTCCAACCGGTCCAGGGCCTGCAGGGCAGCCCGGGCTGACATCTCGGCAGCCTGATCCCGCATAGATGCCTCATGTTTGGATAGTTCCAGCCGTTGTGCCAGATCCTCTTCGAAACTCATGGCGCTCCCTGCTTCGTTGTTGAGCGACAGCGTACCAGCGGCGTCCTCAGTGCTTGTCAGACCACGCGGTACCTCCCGCTGCGTCCCTGACCGATGAGCGCGCGGGCTGGGCGTTGGCCTTCCGCCGTCCTATGCCGAGGAACGGCGTGCGTCGGTAACAATCCAGGCCTGCGCGATCGATGCTCTCAGGCAGGTGACCGCACTGGCGCTTGCTCGTGTCCTCGTCACGGTTGTCTTGGTGAATCGCGCTTTGGCCGTGGGGCCAGTCATGACGGGAGTCGAACCCCGGAGCTCGGGAGCTACCGGACCAGGCGGAGGTGATGGTCATGATCGGCACCGGGACGGCGACAACGTGGGTGGAGCCTTCGATCGAGTCGATCGGGTTGAACTGGAGCGCTTGAACAGGCGGACGACTCTATTGAAGGCCACCCGCCGCCGTTGCGTGTCGGCGAGCAAGAATACCTGGCGACATTCAGTACGGATGAGTCGCGCCAGGCTCTATGATGAACTTCGATTGTCATATTCATAGGGGGATAAGTGGCTCGTCAAAAGGTATTCACAGGTTGTCGCGACTGCGTCAAATGCATGGGCTCCGGCATAGGCATGGGGGCCAGAAACGTCGGACGTGGGTCCGTGGCGCTCATGACAGGTGGTATGTCGGAACTCGGACTCGCGTTCATGCCCAAGTGCCGGGCGTGCGGCCACCAACGCTCACTCCACCGGGCGGAATCTGCAGGTCCCGCTCCGACAGTACAACAGGCTCCGCCCAGGCAAGCGCCGCAGCAACCTGTCGGCCCTCCTCCCGGGTTCTATAAGGATCCACAGAACCCGTCGGCGTCGCGCTGGTGGGACGGTCATCAATGGACCGACATATACCAGTAGCGACAAATATCGGGTCATCTCGCTGCGGCCCTTTAGACGTTCTGCTGGTTCGCGGCATTCAGGTCTCCAGTGACCGGGGCTGGCAGGCGAGGTAGAGGCTGGACCGGATGATACCCGTGGCTTTGACGATCTCGGAGATGGACTGGTCCTCCTGATCGCGAAGGTGTTCGGCGTAGGCGAGTTTCGTTGGATCGACCAGACTGGGCCGCCCGATTTTCTTTCCTTAGCGGCAGCAACGGCTATTTCGGATAGTGAAAGGTCCTCAATGGAGACTGTCTTCTTGTCGCACAACAGTGCAGATAAGCCACTCGTCAGGCAGGTCAATGCTGAGCTAATACTGCTCGGTGCCGAGACCCATTTCGACGAACTCGGCGTACTGAACGGCGAAATCATCACAGAGTGGATCGATAAGGCTCTGGCAAGAACCGACCTCTTTGTGCTCTTCTGGTCCGCTTACGCCGAACAGTCGACTTGGGTGCGGGACGAGTGGACGGCTGCCTATACGAAATTTCGCGAAGAACCCACACAGATCCTGGTCATTAAGATCGACAACACGCCCCTCCCGACACTTCTTGAGTCGAAGAAGTGGATCGATGCCAGAACGGACACCAGCTCGATCGCGAGAGAGATCCTTGGGCTGACGAGCAACGCCAAACTCTTGAAGGCCATACAAAAAACGCTAGATTCGTGGGACATCCGGATCGAGAGCATCCCAGGGTTGGGCCCTGTTGTCGGCTGTAGCAATTGTGGTGCTGGACTTGACTCCATCAAAGTAACGACGGCGACGGACTACGCGCGGGACGACGAGTACATCGATGCAACTTGCACTCAATGCGGTCACGTCGTGGGCTGGGGGGAGCTCTAGTAGTGACCAGTTATACAAGCCTGTCATTCCGGGCAGGACCGAAGATGGGCAGATGACTTCGGACATTTCGTGCAGGCGACTTCGGAAAATGACACCAGGACACCCCACTCCAGCGAGGGTTTCAACAACCGCTCGTTCCACGACAGGGCACCAGGAGTCTCTCTCAACATGTACGTAGACAACGGCGTCCGGCCAGGCCGGCGACGAACCGGTAAGGGTTCGACTCCACGGCATCGCCCAGCATCGAGCGGACCCTGAACATCTCGGTACGGATCGCCGCCGTGGTGCCCGCATCGCCGTAGGGCTCGTAGGCCAACTCGTCCGCAGTCCAACCCTGGCCGCGGGAATCCAGCAGCGCCAGGATTTCCGCCCGTCGCAGCGTCAACGGCCCCCGAGTGCCGTCCCGGAACACGGCGGCAGGTTTGTCCCCAGAGAAGCTCCAGCAACTCAACGGCAGCAAACGGCCGGCGGACCGACTGCCGGGACGCACTCCGGACAGGTGAGGCACTCACGGAGGTCCCGCCGTCGGGCGTTCCCAGAAGAGCCTCCGCCACCCGGACCGCGCACCGCACCATCCGCAGCGTGTCCGCGCTGATGGTGTCCAGCGGTCCGGAGACGTCCAGCACGCCCAGCATCCGGCCCGTGACCGGGTCCATCCATAATGGGCGCCGCCGTGCAGGCCCACTCATGGTGCGTGCGGACCAGGTGCTCGGCGGAGAACAGCTGCACCGGCCGGCCGGTGACCAGCGCCTCGCTGATGGCGTTCGTGCCGATCCCGGCCTCGGACCAGTCCGCCCCTTCGGAGAACTCCAGCCGGTCCGCACGCCGCAGCACCTCCGGGCTGCCCACCCGCCAGAGGATCTCGCCGCGGGCGTCGGTGAGTACCAGCACGTGCCGGCCGGAACTGGAATCGTCTGGCGCGGGCTGTGCTGGTCCGGGCTGATGCCCAGGGCCATGGAGCGGCGCCACGAATCCGCCAGGTCGGTGGTGGGGCGCACACCCGTCGTCATGTGGCGTCGCCAGCGCTTCACAAGCCCAGTGTCGGGGGTGATGGATAAGCTTCCCTCACTAATCGAGAAGGAGCTGGCAGCACTTGAGCCTACAGCAGAAGTTGCGCACCATGAGTGGGAACCTACGGTCGGCTGAAGGTGGACGTGCCATGTTCGCCATAGCCGACGAGGCTCTGGCCCTGGACACGCCCATCCCCACGCCAAACGGCTGGACCACCATTGGGAAGCTCCAGGCCGGGGACAAAATCTACGGCACCACCGGGGAACCCGTGACCGTAGTCGAAGCCTTTCCCATACAGACCGATCGGAATTGCTTCCGCCTTAGGTTTAGGGGCGGGACGTCGGTCGTGGCCTCCGCCGGACAGCTGTGGCAGGCCCGGCCCACGAACTGGCCGGCATCGTACAACCGCGTCTGGACAACAGGCCAGATGTACGAGCACAGCGCGAAGCGGTGGAGCATACCAACCCCCGGGCCACAGCAGGGGCTGGCCCGCGATCTTCCTGTTCATCCCTACCTGCTCGGATACTGGCTCGGTGACGGCAGTACGGGCGGCTGCAACATTACGGTCGGCGATGAGGACCTGGAAGTTTTTAGGGCCAGCATGGTTGGCATCGGGGTCGAAGTCCACTCGGTCGGAGCAAAGAAGGGCAACTGCACCCGTATGTCGTTCTCGTCCAAGGTCGGCTTCGGCGCTGACATGGGCGGAACCGACGCGCGGGCGCTGCGCAGGCTAGCCTGCTTTCGCGACAAGCACATCCCGGAAGAGTACCTGGAGGGGTCAGTCGACCAGCGGACCGCCCTGCTGCAGGGCCTACTAGACTCGGACGGCTGGGCGAGCCGGGCCGGGGTCGGCTTTTGCGGACGTGAACGGCTAGTCAACGATGTCATCAGACTCCTGCGCTCACTGGGGGAACAGCCCACCAGGACCTTCGCCCCCCACGCGCAGTCCAGGGACGGCGGAACGTGGAGAATCCACTTCATACCCCGGCACGTCACCGAATGTTTCCGCATTCCGCGCAAGCAGGAACGGGTCAATCCGGCCAAGCGAACGACCACGGCAGTTGAATCCATCGAGCGGGTCGAGTCCGTGCCAATTCGGTGCATCCGAGTGGATGCTGAAGACTCGCTCTTCCAAGCCGGCGAGGGATGCCAGCTGACTCATGACTCAAACCATCGGAGCCCAGGCCAGCACGACCCGGAGTTATATGAGGTCATCACCAACAACCTAACCAAGGTTTAGGGCCGACTGCTGTGCATTAGAAGTCCGGCAACAAGCGCGAAGGAAAGTACAACTGTCATGAGAGCCACCGTTCAAGGATAGGTGGGGGAAATTTGTAGCGTTCAGAATGAGGCTGCCGGGGCGGTGGTCGGAAAACCGCCCAGTGTATGGCCATACAGCGTGTGCTCAGCGGTGCCTTTCCTCGCGTAGCCGGCGGCGGCGGCTCCCAGTTGCTGAAGCGAACCCGTGGATCTAACCCTGGTCACCCACGATGCCGGTTCCGGACCGCTACCAATAGCACAGCTAAATTGCCGATGCCTGTTCCGCGGCCATCTGGTGTGCCCGGAAGGAAAGATACCGCGCATCCCCTCGACCCACCAGCCGTCCCAGCACCTCGACGGCCTCGAAATCCGCGGAGCCCATATCCGTGGACAGCCAACGGACAATGAGCCCGGCGTCGCCGCTGGACCGCACGGCGGATCCGAGGGCTAGGTCCAAACGGTCCCGCAGGAGCTGCACGACCAGGGCACCCGAGCGGCTGAGCAGGGGAGCCCGGTACGCCTCCAGCGCGTCCGCCACCTGCCCCTCGTGCAGCAACCGCAGTACCCGCCCCGAATCCGAACGTCCGGCCAGGCCCGCAACGAACCGGTAGGGGTTCGACTCCACGGCATCACCCAGCATCGACCGGACCCGGAACATCTCCGTCCGGATGGCCTGCGGCGTGCCCGCATCGCCATGCAGCTCGTAGGCCAGCTCCTCGGCGCTCCAGCCCTGGGCGCGTGAATCCAGCAGCGCCAGGATTTCCGCCCGGCGCAGCGTCAGTGGCGCCCGGCTGCCGTCCCGGAACACCGCGGCAGGCCTGTCCCCGAGCAGCTCCAGTGACTCAACGGCCGCCACCGGCCGGCGGACGGGCTGGCGGGACGCACGAACGGGAGAAGAGGCACTCAAGGACGTCCCGCCGTCGGGCCTTACCAAAAGCGCTTCGGCCACCCGGACCGCGCATCGCACCATGCGAAGCGTGTCCGCGCTGATGGTGTCCAGCGGTCCGGAGACGTCGAGCACGCCCAGCAGCCGGCCCGTGGCCGGGTCCGTGATGGGCGCCGCCGTGCAGGCCCACTCATGGTGGGTGCGGACCAGGTGCTCGGCGGAAAACAGCTGCACCGGCCGGCCGGTGACCAGCGCCTCGCTGATGGCGTTGGTGCCGATCCCGGCCTCGGACCAGTCCGCCCCTTCGGAGAACTCCAGCCGGTCCGCCCGCCGCAGCACCTCGGGGCTGCCCACCCGTCAGAGGATCTCGCCGCTGGCGTCGGTGAGCACCAGCAGGTGCCGGCCGGAAGTTGAATCGTCGGCGAGCAGGTCGTTCAGGGCCGGCATGACCTGCTGCAGCCGGTGCTCCCGCCGCAGCTCCAGGACGTCGGAAACGTCGTGCAGGTGCCGCGGGCTGTGCTGGTCCGGGCTGATGCCCAGGGCCATGGAGCGGCGCCACGAGTCCGCCAGGTCGTTGGGGATCTCCGGGCGCGGGACACCGGACATGACCAGTTCGTGGGCGCGGCGCAGGGCGCGCGAATACTTCGCCGGGTCCGAAAACCTCAGGCCGTAGTCCAAAACAGTGTCCTCCTCACCGGCGGCGTCCTTGCCGGCAGTGCCCGTGTAACGCGGTTGAAACCCCCACTGCGTTGCAATAGTGATGCAGCTCACGCCGGTCCCAGCATAGCGCAGGGGATTCCGGCGGGACGGGCCGCCGGGACCACCAGACACACGGACCATACGACACAAGGGAGTGGACATGACCGAAACACCCACCGCAGCCGCGCAGGCCTGGCTGACGGAACTGGATACCGCCCTGCAGCGGCGCGACGTGGACGCCGCGCTGGAGCTTTTCGAGGACGACAGCTACTGGCGCGACTTTGTGGCGTTCACCTGGAACCTGAAAACGCTGGAAGGCAAGGCGGACATCCGGCAGATGCTCGCGGCCACGCTGGACCACGTGCAGCCTTTTGATTGGGCGCTGTCGGAGGATGCCACCGGCGCCGACGGCAGCGTGGAAGCCTGGATTACGTTCGAAACCGCCGCCGCCCGATGCTACGGCCACCTCCGGCTGCGGAACGGCAAATGCTGGACGCTGCTCACCACCATGCAGGAGCTGAAGGGCTTCGAGGAGAAAAAGGGCACCCGCCGCGAGAAGAGCGTGGCGCACGAGATCATCAAGGGGCGCCGCTCCTGGCTGGAACAGAAGGAGGAACGCGAGGCGCGGCTCGGCTACGACGAGCAGCCCTACACGGTCATCATCGGCGGCGGGCAGGGCGGCATCGGCCTCGCGGCCCGGCTGCGGCGCCTGGGCGTCCCCACCCTCGTCATTGAGAAGAACGAGAAGCCGGGCGACTCCTGGCGGAACCGCTACAAGTCCCTGCACCTGCACGACCCCGTCTGGTACGACCACATGCCCTACCTGAAGTTCCCCGACGACTGGCCGGTCTTCGCCGCCAAGGACAAGATCGGCGACTGGCTGGAGCACTACACCCGGATCATGGAGCTGAACTACTGGGGCGGCACCGAGTGCCTGGGCGCCGAGTTCGACGACGGCACCCAGGAATGGGTGGTCAGCGTCCGCCGCAACGGCGAACCTGTGACCCTCCGCCCCAAGCAGCTGGTCTTCGCCCTGGGCGTCTCGGGCTACCCGAACATCCCCGCGTTCGACGGCGCGGGGTCCTTCCTGGGGGAGCAGCGCCATTCGTCGGAGCACCCGGGCGGCAGAGACTGGAGCGGGAAGAAGGCCGTGGTGATCGGCTCGAACAACTCCGCTCACGATATTTGCGCGGACCTGTGGGAGCACGGCGCCGACGTCACCATGGTGCAGCGGTCCTCCACGCACATCGCTCGCAGCGAGTCGCTGATGGACCTGGCCTTGGGGGACCTGTACTCCGAGAAGGCCTTGGCGGCCGGGGTGACTACGGAGAAAGCCGACCTGCTGTTCGCGTCACTTCCGCTGCGGATCCTGCCTGAGGCGCAGGTGCCGGTGTACCAGGAGATGGCTGCCCGGGATGCTGATTTCTACTCCCAGCTGGAGGCTGCCGGGTTCGACCTGGACTTCGGCGTGGACGGATCCGGGCTGTTCGTGAAGTACTTGCGGCGCGGCTCCGGCTACTACATCGACGTCGGCGCCTCCCAGCTGATCATCGACGGCCGGGTGCAGCTGAAGTCCGGGGAGGTCTCCAAGATCACCGGCAACGCCGTCGTCCTGAACGACGGCACGGAGCTGGAAGCTGACCTGATTGTGTACGCCACCGGCTATGGCTCCATGAACGGCTGGCTGGCGGACCTGGTCTCTCCCGAAATCGCAGACAAGGTAGGAAAATGTTGGGGGTACGGCTCGGACACCCCGAAGGACCCGGGCCCCTGGGAAGGGGAGCTGCGCAACATGTGGAAGCCCACCAACGTGCCCAACCTCTGGATCCACGGCGGCAACCTGCACCAGAGCCGGCACTACTCCTCGTACCTCGCCCTGCAGCTGAAGGCCCGGATGGAGGGACTGGAAACGCCGGTGTACGAACTGCAGCCGACGCACCACACGCGCTGATTCTTATCCGCTTCAATTGGGAGGACCATCATGAAAGCAGCACGTTTTCACGGCAGGAAGGACATCCGGATCGAGGATGTGCCGGAGCCGGAGCTCCGCGCCGGGACCGTCAAGATCGACGTCGCCTGGTGCGGCATCTGCGGAACCGACCTGCACGAGTACCTCGAAGGCCCCATCTTCGTCCCCGCGCCGGGGCATGCCCACCCGCTCTCGGGGGAGGAGGCTCCGGTGACTCTGGGGCACGAGTTCTCCGGGACTGTGTCTGAAGTCGGCGAAGGGGTGACGGGCCTCGCGAAGGGGGACAACGTCGTCGTCGAACCTTATTTTGTCTGCGACGAATGCGATTCCTGCCAGGCAGGCAATTACCACCTGTGCCGCAAGATGGGGTTCATCGGGCTCTCCGGCGGCGGGGGAGGCCTGAGCGAGAAGATTGTGGTGGACGCCCGGTGGGTGCATCCCATCGGGGACATCCCGCTGGATGAGGCGGCCCTGATCGAGCCGCTGTCCGTGGCGCACCATGCGGTGGCACGCAGCGGCGTGAAGGCGGGCGACGTGGCGCTGGTTGGCGGGTCGGGCCCGATCGGGCTGCTCACCGCGGCCGTCCTCAAGGGCATGGGCGTGACCACGATCGTCAGCGAGCTGACGCTGGCCCGCAAAGAGAAGGCGGTTTCCAGCGGCGTGGCGGACCATGTGCTGGACCCCAGCCAGGAGGACGTTCCGGCGCGCGTGCTGGAACTCACCGGCGGTACCGGCGCGGACGTCGCCTTCGAATGCGCGGGCGTGAACGCGGTACTGGACACCATGCTCGACGCCGTCCGGCCGGCGGGTGTTGTAGTCAACGTGTCCATCTGGGGCGCGCCGGCCACGGTGGACATGCAGAAGCTGGTGCTCAAGGAGATCGACCTGCGCGGGACCATCGCGTACGTCCGGGACCATGCTGCGGCCATCAAACTGGTGCAGGAGGGCAAGGTGGACCTCAAACCGTTCATCACCGGCAGGATCGCGCTGGAGGACCTGGTGGAGCAGGGCTTCGACACCCTGATCAACCACAAGGAGACGGCGGTGAAGGTGCTGGTGCACCCGTAGGGGTGGCTGAGGTTACGCGGAGGAACTGCACCGCCACAGTTCCGGAGCGCGGCACTGCGAAGCCCCCAGCTGATCTGCCAGGGGCTTCGCGAACTTCCTCTGAGTGTTACTTGGCTGCGACGAATACCTTGTCACCTCCGGGAAGGTGTTCCCCGGGATTTAATGGTCATCAGAGTAACCACAAAGTCTGCTGATGGGCTCATTACTAACCCTTATGGAATCCGGGACCGCCCCGCTGTCGTTAGGCCCGTTCTCTGCACTGTCTACCCTGAATGGGGTTACCCCATGAAGGCCTCGTGCGGATAGCGTTTCAGCGGGCCGGGCCGGTACACGCGGCGGGGACGATCGCTGTGTACGCCAAACAACTACGCGGTGCGATGCCCTCCGTTACATGTAACAATTGATTATGAGTGTTAGGGATCGAGTTGCGCGGCACAGGATTGCCATGCGTGAGCGCGGCCTTCGGCAGATTCAGATGTGGGTGCCGGACGCCCGTACAGAAGAGTTCAAGCGTGAAGCGCGGCGGCAGTCGCTGGCTGTTGCCGCCTCCGACAGGGCCGGGGACGACCAGGATTTCATCGAAGAGATTTCGGAAGACTGGCCGGAGTGAATCGAGGCGAGTTGTGGACAGTCTCAGGCGGAACATATGCACAAAAGCCCAGGCCAGCGCTGATAATTCAGGATGACCTGTTTGAGGCGTCGGAGTCGGTCACTCTTCTGCCGCTGACGTCCCAATTGACAGGCGCGCCACTACTGAGGCTGACTGTTGAGCCGGACCAGTTCACTGGTTTGGAGCGCGAAAGCCAGATCATGGTGGACAAGCTGACCACCGTTCGGCGCGCCAATCTTGGGCAGCGATTAGGGCAAATAGACGCCAAGACAATGACTGCGGTCGAACAGTCCCTTGCCGTCTTTCTGGGCCTAGGGCGCTGAGCTGAGCCTAAGCAACGGCAATAACGGCGGGGCGGTCAGCGAAGCGGCTGCCGCTCGCCGACGCTAACGGGACCGTTGGGCGTAACGTAGTCCCGCCGTCGTCGTTCTATCCGTTCCTGTTGGCCCGGGGAAGGAATCCTGGCGCCCTTTGCCCGGTTGCACCTGGCGCAGGCGGCGAGAAAGTTCTGCAGGCTGGTGGATCCGCCCTTGGACCAGGGGTAGAAATGTTCGCCGTGCTCAGCGGGCCGGGAGCAACGGCGCCGGAATCCTGCCTCCATTTCACACAGATTGGCAGCTCGTGCCATGCCTTCGCGGCGCTGCTGGCGCGTGAAACGTCTTACCGGGTCCCGGCGTCGGACGTCTCTGCTGTGGATGATGGCGGCAACGATGAACAGGACGACAAGAAATGCGCCGGGCAGGGCGACCGCGGCCAGAACGCTGTCCACCATCCCGCGCAGGACCTCGGTTGCGGCGGAGATACCAGCCCCTGACGCTGACACCACTTTCGACTTTGGCAGGAGCGCCAGGATCACCGAGATGCTCAACCACACCAGCACGGCTGAGTATGCCAACCGCAGCGCCTGCCGGCTCCAATAAATGCGTTTCAGTTCCACCATGACGCTTCCCCCCATCCTTCTTCAGCTTCAAGGAGCGTACCGCTCAAACAACGGCGAAACCCCCAGCCGAGCGGACTTGGATGGGGGTTTCGAGGGTTTCGACGGGTCTTACTTTGCGACCAGCCCCCACGGTGGAGCCTGAGCGGCGGCGGCGGGAGGCGGCGTAGCCGTCCCACCCGTCCATGGAGACGTCGTCGATCTCCGGGCCCAGGATGTCCCAGCGCTGGGTGGAGTTCTTGAAGCCGTCCAGCAGCCACTTCTCCTGCTCGGCGCCGGTGATGGTGCGGTCCTCGGCGAGGTGCTCTTAGGCAAAATGTTCGTGCCGGACCATAATGTTCGACAATCAGTCCGCTGAGGTCTAATATCTGGAGCCTCGCCGCTATCATTTGTATGGCACACGGTAGTGCAGCTTCTATTAATGCTCGGTAATCACTTATGGCTGCTCCTGCGGTAAGAGGCATCCTTCGTACGAAAGAACAGTGCAGATGTCCACACCGCCGTATTTCCTTAAAGCCGCGACATCCGTATTCCTTGCCTCAATGGTTCTATCTCTGGCCCCTGCTGTTGCTCATGCTGATTTTGCAACTGATCCGCCATCTGCCACTGTTCCTTCTCCTTCGCCCTCTGCTCCACCCGCAGGAGAGCAAAGGTACATCGTGAAATATGGCAATGATGTGAATGCAGAAGCGGAGTCCACGTCCCTGCGGCAACAGGGGATTGAAGTTAAGGCGACTCTTTCCCATGCAATGAAAGCTTCGGTAGTTGTAGCGACACCGAAGGAAATGGAGTCCCTGAAAAGATCAGAAGACGTGGCCTCAGTTGAACTTGACACTCCCGTTTCAATCTCTGGTGCCACGTCTATTTGGGGGCTTGACCGGGTAGATCAGCGATCAGGGCGAGATGGGCAGTACAGCATCGGCAATGAAGGTGCTGGCGTGAACATCTATGTTGTTGACACTGGGCTGCATGTTTCCCATACGGAATTTTCCGGGAGGATTCCTGCAGTCTGGTGGGGAGTTCATGATGGCAATGGAATCAATGACTGTAATGGTCATGGGACGCACGTCGCTGGAACCGCCGCCGGAACAACATACGGCGTTGCCAAGAAAGCCAGCATCATCCCCATCCGGGCGCTTGAGTGTGATGGAAGCGGCTGGGCGTCAACAATCATGGCAGGGATTGACTGGTCAGTTCAGCACCACGTGGCCGGTCAGCCAGCAGTACTAAACCTCAGTATTGGCGGTTTCACTAATTCTTCATTTGACGAAGCCGTTCAAAGTGCTGTTAACGACGGGATGACGGTAGTCGCATCAGCAGGCAACGCCGGCGCTGATGCCTGTGCTACTTCTCCTGCTCGAGTTCGGTCTGCCATTACCGTTGCAGCTACGGATATTAACGACGCTCAGGCGTCATGGTCCAACTACGGCTCTTGCGTTGATATTCAAGCGCCGGGAATATCCATCAGGTCTGCTTGGAGCAACGCTGCTACCGGCTACAACACTCTGGACGGTACTTCAATGGCCGCTCCACACGTTTCCGGTGCGGCTGCAATCCTGCTTTCCCGTGACCCTTCGTTATCCCCGGCACAGGTTCACCAGTCGATGACCAACAACACGGTGACGGGTGTCATCAGTGCCAATAAGGGCGCAACCCCTAACAGGTTGCTATTTATCCCCGCGCTTAATCCACCTGCTCCCTCCTGCTCCAATCTCCAGCCTGGTGATGCATGGGCGGGGGTAGGTACGCATTGCGGGTTGCAGGGATCAGCAGCTTCTACCCCGTCTACCGCTGAGGCTCCCCCCGTAACCGCTGATGAAGCTCCCGCTCCCCTTGCTACGACCAATGCCGCCCCGGCACCTGCTGCAACTGCCCCAGCTCCAGGGCCCGCACAACCCGCTCCCGCGCAACCGGCTCCCGAACCTGCTGATGCTCCCTCCCAGCAGGCTGCAGCCGCATCGCCCCTAAATAACCCTGCCGCTGCGAATGCGGCGCAGGCAGTGGCAATTGCTGAACCTGGAGTGATCTCACCTGAGCCGGTGGTGGACGAAGCCACTCAACGACCCGAAACCACATCTTCGGAAACACCGGCAACAGTGGCAGCGAACTCCAACCCTGCCCCATTACCAAGTGGCGGTGCCACCATTGCCCCTGTAGCGGATACATTCGATGACGCTGCGGCGGATACCGTGACCGCTGCAGCGAACAACTCATTCTGGGTAATCACGATCGGACTGGTCCTTGGTGGCGTGGCTGCTGCATATGCAATCAGGAGGCTGAATCACCGACGGCGGCTGACAGTATGACCTCACCTTCTGTTTGATTTGTAACGGTCAGACACGGAACGGCTGAGGTCTCGTTTCTGCAGGAAGTTATGCACCGGTTCACTTTCTGTGTGCGGGCGGTTCAGGTTCTCATGGGGTCCCCGACAGGGGGTGAAGGTTCACTGGTGGCATTCACCAGCAACCGGAGGATCCCCATGTTCGATGCCATGTCCGCCCTTGCCCCTGACCGCCGCCGCTTCCTGGCCCTGCTGGGCGGCGGGACGCTGGCCGCCGCCGTCCGGCATGGCTGCCACAGCCCCCAGCAAGGCCTGGGCCAACCCGCGTTTTGGCGAGAATCCGTTCTCTTTGGGCGTGGCTTCGGGTGAGCCGCTTCCGGACGGCGTGGTGCTCTGGACCAGCTGGCACCTGAGCCGACTGCCCTCGACGGCCGGGGCGGCATGCCGGATCTGAGCGTGCAGGTGAACTGGCAGATCGCCCGCGACCCCGGCTTCGCCGACGTCGTGCGTGCCGGTGCGGCGGCGCTGCCTGAACTGGGTCACGCCGCTGCGGATCTCACAGAAGCCAGCCGGGCCGGACCTGCAGCTGTACCGCCGGGCTGCTTTCGGTGACCTGGCCCAGATCAACATGGTGGACACCGGCCAGTACCGCAGCGACCAGGTCTGCGGCGGCGGCCGCGCCATCGGCTGTGACGAGCGGCTGGAGCCGAGCCGGACCATGCTCGGCCAGGGGCAGGAAAACTGGCTGCTGGAAGGCATGGAAAAGTCCGCAACCAGGTGTTCACCATGCAGGTGGACGCCACCCCAGGCCCGGAGGTCGGCCTCAGCATGGACAACTGGAACGGCTACACCGCCGCGCGCCAGCGGCTCTACGACGGCGTGCGGGACCGCGGGGTGGAGAACTTCGTGATCCTTACCGGCGACTCGCACCGCAGCGCCGCCTCGGACCTGAAGATCAACTTCGACGACCAGGCCTCCCAGACGATCGGTACCGAGTTCCTGGGCACCTCCGTCACCTCCGGCGGCAACGGCGCGGACTTGGATGCCACCGGCCGGCAATGGCTGGCCGAGAACCCGCACCTGAAATTCCACAACGCCCAACGCGGTTACGTCCGCTGCGAGGTCACCCCCATTATCGAGGCAGGACGGGCTGGGATCGCCCAGGTCGAAAAGAACGCCTGAGTCCCGCCGCGCGCAACGGGTGCGGTGCTCGGTGACCTCGAGTACAGAGCCGGGCGGGGGAGGTGCGTCCGGTTTCCAGGTCTTGCTGGACCTGCCTCCCGTGACGAAGGTGCCAAGGCGGTCTCCGTCCACAAGGAGCGCGCCGTCCGGTGCCAGCACCCGGAGGCCGGTGATGCGCTCACCCCTGCTGCTGATCACGAATGAGCCGTCATCCGCGGTGACCTGCAGGTCGAGGCCTGAGAGTTCGCGCGTGCTGACGGCGCAGGGTTGGAACGGCACGCGGCTGGTACGAAGGATATCCTCGGCAAGGACCCCGAAATCGACAACCAGCGAGGTGAGACTTCCATCGGCGGCAGCACCGGCGTCGTATTTCATGCTGCCGAAGGCGGCTGAGGCTTCCGAAGCTCCAGGCGAACCGGAAGTAACCCCGCCGCCGTCGCACGCAGGGTGATCTGCATGTGCGCAGGGGTGGGCAGGCTGGCCGGCCCTGCATCCGCCCCATCGAA
Source organism: Pseudarthrobacter sp. MDT1-22 (assembly GCF_054511035.1). Lineage (NCBI taxonomy): Bacteria > Bacillati > Actinomycetota > Actinomycetes > Micrococcales > Micrococcaceae > Pseudarthrobacter > Pseudarthrobacter sp. MDT1-22. Next base: position 25,384 of record NZ_JBTNDK010000006.1, read on the forward strand.
CCGCGCGATTCGAGGATCAGAAGCGCGACGCCGTCCCGGAGTCGGAGGGATTGCGTCCGAGCGGGACTCCGCTCGTGTCCGTCGCCATGCCCGATTGTCCGGTCGCTGTCCCCTGGTATGAGGGAATGCCGGCGATGACGCCCGTGGCGGGGGTTCCGCTCTTCAAGGTTCCGAGTGTGATCGTGAGGGTCTTGCCGTCCGCGCTCAGCGAGACGGAGGACGCCCCGCGCGAGCCGGTCCCCTTGAAGGTGAGGTTTCCGCCGCTACTCGTGGTGTAGCTGGCGCCCAGGTTGACGGTGCCGAAGTTGTTCTGCGTGCAGCCCGCCGAGAGGGTCAGGGCGTCGTAGGGGGCAGAGGTGTTGCGGCTGACCAGCACGCTGACGCTGTTGCTACCGTGGGTCCACGGCCCCGTGCTGCTCGTCCAGGTGCTGCAGAACGAGCTCGGGCTCATCGGCTCGTTGAACACGACCACGACCTTGTCGTTGGTGTCCGCTTTATCGGCGGTTCCGCCGTTCTGGAGCGTGACGGACACGACCCTCGGGCCGATGCGGCTCGTCGTCGTCGTCACCGTGCTGATGTTGCCGTAGACGTCCGTGGCCTGGGCCGAGAACGTGACCATGCCCGAGTTGAGTTGGCTCAGGTTCATCGTCGAGGACCAGTTTCCCGAGCCGTTCGCCGTTGCCGTGGCCGATAGGCTGTAATTCCCCGAATCGGTGGCCGTGAGCGCCACGGCTGCCCCCGGATCGGAGGTCCCCGCGAATGGCACAGCGGTCAACGTGTCGCCCGTGATCTGGGACGGCATGCTGGTGAACTGCGGTGCCGTTGCGGTCGTCTTCTTTGTTCCGGTCTGCGCTGCGGACGCGCCGGTGTTGCCCGCCGTATCGGTCGCAGTTGCGGTGTATGTGAGCTGTCCGTCGCTCAGGCTCGTCAGGTTCAGTGCTGTCGTGGACCAATACCCGGTTCCGTCCGCGGTCGCGGTTGCGGTGAGGGTGTGAACGGCATTGGCGTCCGTGATGTTGAGCGAGACGGTCGCGCCGACCTCGGCGCTGCCGCTGACCGTCACGGTCGTGGCGGTCGCGGTGGTGACTGTGGTCGGGGCCGTCAGTGTCGGCGCGGCGGGGGGCGCGGTGTCCTTGGGAACCGTTGCCGTCGTCGCCGGGCTGACGTTGCCCGCCGTATCGGTCGCGGTTGCGGTGAGGGTGTGAACGGCATTGGCGTCCGTGATGTTGAGCGAGACGGTCGCGCCGACCTCGGCGCTGCCGCTGACCGTCACGGCCGCGACGTTGGCAAGGTTGACGACGGAGGGTGCGTCCAACGTGGGCGCGGCGGGGGGCGCGGTGTCCTTGGGGACCGTTGCCGTCGTCGCGGGGCTGACGTTGCCCGCCGTATCGGTCGCGGTGGCGGTCAGGGTCACGGTGCCGTCGCTCAGGCTCGTCAGGTTCAGTGCCGTCGTGGACCAATTCCCGGTTCCGTCCGCGGTCGCGGTTGCGGTGAGGGTGTGAACGGCGTCGGGGTCCGTGAAGTTGAGCGTGACGGTCGTGCCGGGCTCGGCGCTGCCGCTGACGGTCACGGTCGCGACGTTGGCAACGTTGACGACGGAGGGTGCGTCCAACGTGGGCGCGGTGTCCTTGGGGACTGTTGCTGTCGTCGCGGGGCTGACGTTGCCTGCCGTATCGGTCGCGGTGGCGGTCAGGGTCACGGTGCCGTCGTTGAGGCTCGAGAGGTTGAGTGTCGGAAGGGACCAGGCTCCCGTCGAGTTGGCCGTGGCCGTTCCGCTCACGGCATGGCCCGCGCCGTCGGACGCTGTGACACTCACGGTGTCTGCGGGCTCGGCGGTGCCGGAGACGGGTACGGCCGCGACGTTGGCAAGGTTGACGACGGAGGGTGCGTCCAACGTGGGCGCACCGAGGGGCGGTGCCGGGCTGACCGTGATGGTCGAGGTGGTCGAACTTGAGCCGGTGTCGTTGGTGGCGGTCAGGGTTGCGGTGTAGGTTCCGGCGGCGGTGTAGGTGTGGGCTGGGTTCTGCGCGGTCGATGTACCGCCGTCGCCGAAGGCCCAGGACCACGACGTCGGCGAGTCGGTGGAGTATCGGTGAAGGCTACGTCCAGCGGCGCGGTGCCGGATGTGGGGGTGGCCGTGAAGGAGGCAACGGGCGCCCTATCACCACGGTCGTAAAAGTGCCAGTACCGGTTCCCTTCGATTTTTGTCAGGCGTCGCGGCAGGCGTCTGGTCAGTGTATGCACGGGTCAGGAGGCCAACCAGCGTGGCGAGGGGCTTCCCTGTACTCGTTTTCTCGCAGGCGCTACCCGTCTTTCAGCCCGGACTACCCGCTCTTGGTTCAGGACCCAAGACCGGATTATCTGGCGGTCCGGCGCACAGCACCGCCCACCTCCGCGGCGAGAGAGGCGAGGGTGGAGAGCAGAAGCCGTCGCTACGGTGCGGAACGCGTACCTGCGTCTGTGTCCGACCCCGACGTTGGAACGAAGTTCCAGTCGAAAGACCCGTCGTCTCGGAGTGTCATCCGAAGGAACCCGTGGGTGTCGCTGAACCGCTTCACGATGTACGACGGACTGCTAGTGAAGGAGCGGAGATCGACACCTCCCGTGGAAACCTGGAACGCTGTCATCCCGTCACTGACGCACTGGTCAGCGTTGTTCACCGGACATGACCGTTCGTAGTTGTGCTGTGACCCTGACAGGGTCAGACGGACCCGGTGCTTCCACATCACGTCGATCCATGGCTTGTGGTCAGCGGCCCGCTCATGTTGGGTCGTGTTCGATGTGAAGTACGGTTCGTGGTATGCAACTGCCAGGTGCTTACCCGCCGCCCTAGCAGCAGCGAGGTCGTTGTCCAGCCACGTCGTCAACGCCCGAGCCTGCGTGGGGTTGTACCGCCATTGCGCCGACGACAGGAACGCGAAGTGCCAGTTCCCGAAGTCCTTCGAGTACGGTTCCCCGTTCCCGATGAACCCACGCTCCTGGTTGATCGCAGCCTTCGCCGGAGACCCCGGGCATTGGCCATTCATGAACTTGTCGAGGTCTTCGTTGCGGCCGGGTTGCCAGTCGTGGTTGGGGGCGGACACCCAGTACAACTTGGCCTTCGTGCCACCCCACAGCCGCGTCCAGTAGTTCACGTAGTCCGCGCAATACGCGGTGTCGTACTGGAAGTCCCCGAGCCCTAGGAACGCGTCAATCTCGTTGTTCTGCACGAGCCGGGTGATCGCCGCACCGTTCCGACCGGAAGGGCTATCAGGCGCATAGGCCTCGACGCCGTTCATGTCACCGACAGCAGCGATCCGAACATCAGGCGGCTCCGGAGCGCTGGTGCAACCCGCGGCGGAGACCGCCAGAAGGGCTGCGGCGGTTGCGGCCACGCTCCGGAAGGATCTGAAACGAGTGAGCACTGACTTCATCCGATAACCCTCAGATGTGTCGGTACCCGAGGTACTCGGTGACCTCGAGAACGGAGCCGGGCGGGGGAGGTGCGTCCGGTTTCCACGTCCTGCTGGAGATGCCTCCCGTGACGAAGGTGCCCAGATGGTCTCCGTCCACAAGGAGCGCGCCGTCCGGTGCCAGCACCCGGAGGCCGGTGATGTCCTCACCCCTGCTGCTGACGACGAACGACCCGTCATCCGCGGTGATCTGCAGTTCGTGACCGGCGAGTTCCGGAGTGCTGACGGGGCCGGGTTGGAACGGCACGCGGCTAGTGCGGAGGATGTTCTCTGCGAGCACCCGGAAATCGACAACGAGCGAGGTGAGGCTGCCGTCGGCGGCCAAACCCCAGTAGCACGGGTAGGTCCCGTCACCGTACCCGCTCGAGACCATGACCGCATCCACTACCTCGCCGGCGAGGCCGAACATTGTGCCCGGTGTTTCCATGAGCCGTTCAACGTGCTCTTGAAACATCGCCTCGACGCGCTGGGCTTGGCACCCCACCAGCGACCCGACGTCGAGGATGGCGACGTTTCCGGCGTCGACCCCTACCCCGTGCGCGCCGTCGGTGAATTCGGCGGGGTGCCAGCTGACCGCCGGCGCCTCGGACAGCAGCAGCCGTACTGCGACCGTCATTTCCGCCGCCGTGGCGACTTCGACGGCGTACGTCCCCGGCATGATCCGCCGCGCCAAGGGGACGAAGTGCGCGTCAACCGAACCCAAGTCCAAGACCGTGAGCACCCCGGAGGCACAAGTGAGCTTGCCGAGGTGAAGGACCTCGAGCGGCGTCGGTTCGCCGAACGGTGCGACCACCCGGCCCGCCGTAAACAATCCCGGTATGTCGAGCTCCAGCTGGGCTGGTAGGTCGGGCAGGGCGGCATCGGGTGCTGCACTCTGCAAGAGTGCCTCGGCCCGCGCCGGATCGATCAACGGTGTGCCGGGCGGGTCGAGGAAGGTCGAGAGATGGGAAATCCGCCAGCCGTCATCGCCTCGCTGCAGCTGGTACTCGTAGTAGAAGGTGGTGTTCCCCGCCGTTTGGATGACCGAGCGGACCGTCGCCGTGTCCTCGTCGACCTCGACGTCGGTGATCTGCTCGGCGGACGGGTGGTGCGCGGGACTGGAAGACAACGCACCTTCCTGGCCGGTGCGGACTCCCGGGGTGCAGTGGGTCGCGACCAGGTCCGCCAACTCGGCGGCCCAGGCTTCGAACACCCCAGGGTCGAAAGCGAACATGCCCGGCGATTTGCCTGACCGCTGCCAGCTCGTGTGGAAATCGGCTGCGAAGGCCTCGATCCTGCCGCGTACCTCGTCCTGAGTCATGCGGCACATCCTACCGCCCCACGGTGCCCCCTATTCCTAAGGGGTTCAGGTTCACGACGGACTGCAATACCTTTCTCCTATGGCCATGGGCAAGCAAGGGTGCTCTGACCCCCTACAGGAATTTCTACTCAGAAGGAGTGGGATAGGTCATGAATCAACGATCCAAAATATTCTTTGCTCTCGTCGTCCTGTTGCTTGTTGTTGGCGGGGCGGCACTTTTTGTCTTCGACAACACAAAAAGGAGCAGGGCCGCGGAGTACGATCCGCAGATCAACCCGGCCGATTTCACCACCAAAATTACCAATCAATATTTCGCCCTCCCCGTCGGCAAAAAAATGACTTACGAAACGACCGAGCAAGGACGCGTCACCGAGAGGATTGAAATCGAAATCCTGCAGGAGACCAAGACCATAGAGGGCGTTGAGACGGTCATCTACCTGGACAAGGAATACAAGAACGGGCAGCTCGTAGAGGAAACCCGGGATTACCTGGCACAGCACAAGAACGGTGACGTGTGGTACTTCGGCGAGGACGTGAACAACTATTGGTACGGGATGTTGCTGGACCATTCCGGCAGCTTTGTGCACGGAAAAGATGGCGCAAAAGCCGGCATCTGGATGAAGGCCGAGCAGCGCATCGGCGATTCCTATAGGCAGGAATTTTACGTTGGTCATGCAGAGGACATGCGGGACACCGTCGCTACCGGCGAGACCGTCTCCACGAAAACCCGCACCTACACCGGCTGCATCAAGGTTTATGACTGGACGCCGCTTGAAAAGAATTCCCGGGAGCACAAATATCACTGCCCCGAGGTCGGTGCGCTGGTCCTGACCGAGGACCTGCAGACCGGAAGACGGTCAGAACTCGTGAATGTTGTCCAGCCCTAGCCTTCCAACAGCCGCACAGCGGACCGTGCAGCCGGTGTGCGCCCCGGCCGGGGGTTTCGACGGGCTTAACCACCGACCAGTCCCGGGACTCCGTCCTGGATGGCGAAGGAGGCCTTCGTGCTGACGGGGGAGCCCGGCGTCGTGACGTGGTCCAGGACCCGGAAGTCGGCCGTCATCGTGCGGGTGTTCACGTAGCCGCGGTTGTCGTTGTAGAACTTCAGGTGCGGGTTCCAGGCCATCACGGGATCCACCGTTGAGCCGGTGCCGTTGCCGGTGGAGGTGATGGACGTGCACACCAGTTCCGAGCCCACTACGGGGGAGGCCGGATCCTTGTAGTCGACCTTGAGGTCGTTGGCCCAGTTGCGGTGGACGTCGCCGGTGAGGACCACTGCGTTGCGCACGTTCGCGTCCACCCAGCCCTGGGTGATGCGGCGGCGGGAGGCGTAGCCGTCCCACCCGTCCATGGAGACGTCGTCGATCTCCGGGGCCTTGTTGCGGTCCTTTTCGGCGAAGAATACCTGCTGGCATGTTCTCGTAGTATGCCTGGAACGCGGCGGTCCCGCTCTGCCGGAACGCTCGGTGGTGTCGTTCAGCTGGTTGGCGTCCCGGTTTTCCGGGATCCCGTCTGCCCAGTTGTTGTCCACCTTGTGGTCATCCCACACCAGCAGCCACGGCGCGATCGCGTGTGCTGCCCGCAGGTCGACGTCGGACTTCTACTGCGCGTGCCGCTGCCGCACGGGTTGCCGCCGCCGATCACGTAGCTGTCCTCCTTGTACTCATAGATGTAGTCACCCAGGTGCAGGACCAGGTCCGGAGTTTCGCGTCACCGGCGGAGGCCCTTGAGCACCCCGTGTACTGAGTGGCGTCGTCAGCTGTTGCTCTCTCTCGAACACGCCGGGTCAGCGGGGGAGCGCTTCGCTTGCTGCCGGATAGGAGTCCTGCGCTCCGTGCCCCCGGACCGAGAAGGCGGCAACGCGGACTGCCTGTGCGCAGGCACTCTGCAGGTCGCTGCCCCGCGCCAGGCACGCGGCCAGGGCACCCACGAAGGCGTCACCTGCCCCGGTGGTGTCCGCCGCTTCGACCTTGGGCGCGTCAATGTGAATGCTGAGTTCGCTGGTGGCCAAAACCGCGCCGGCAGATCCCAGTGTGACCACCACTGACCTGATCCCGCTTTCGACGAGCGCTCCCGCGAGTTCCTGGCCGTAGGCTGCATCCGTCGTGGTGAGGGAGACAGCCCTGCCTCCGGCTTCGGCGAGGATCTGTGCCGCCTCGTGTTCGTTGACAACCAAAGGATCGGACCGTCCAAGCACTGACGGCGGAAGGTCCAGCACGGGGGCAAGGTTGAGGACCTGCCGGACGCCCAGCCTGCCAAGGCTCTCGGAGGCGAACTCGATGGTTTCAGCCGGGATCTCCCCCTGGATGACCGCCACCGCGCAGGCAGCGAGGGTGTCCTCTGCAGCCGCGATGTGGCCTGGGGTGAGGCGGGCATTGGCGCCGGGGACCACAATGATGTTGTTTTCCCCGCCCGGATCGACGGCAACGATGGCCAGGCCCGTAGGCCCGGGGACGACGCTCACGTGGCTGAGGTCCACGCCTTCCTGGCGGAGCAGCCGGGTGGCGATGTCCGCGTGCGGGTCGCTGCCCACGGCGCCGATCATGACAGTTTCCGCTCCCTGGCGCGCTGCAGCGAGAGCCTGGTTGCCGCCCTTGCCGCCGGGCGCAAGTTCCCCGCCGCTGCCGAGCACTGTTTCGCCAGGGCGCGGATGGCGTTCGACACCGACTGTCAGGTCGGCGTTGATGGATCCGATTACTGCGACGCGTGAGCTCATTGCTGTCCTTTTTTGGATTGAGGGTTGCCCTGTGAGCAAGATCATGTAGTCTACTGCTAACGGTAAACCGTAAACGGTAAACAGTAAACAAATGAGGATCCAATGACGCAGCCCCTCCTCGTACAGCGAGCAAACTTCCTGGGCGACCAGGTGGTGGACGTCCTTCGCAGGCAGATCATCACCCAAGAACTGCCTGCGGGTTCCCTGCTCGTCGAGTCCAAGCTAGCCGACGTGTTCCAGGTCAGCCGCGGCCCCATCCGTGAGGCCATCCGGACGCTGACGGAGGAGGGACTTGTTGAATCCCGCGGCCGCTCGGCCGCCGTCGTCGAACTGACTGCAGGCGACATCGACGAGCTGTTCACGCTGCGGGCATCGCTGGAACGCCTTGGCCTGCAAACGGCCATCGTCGAGCGGCGCGCGGAGCTGGATGCGCTCCTGAAGAACGCGATCGAGCGCATGCGCGCCGCCGTCGCCGCCGAAGATCCGGCTGAGTTCACCCTGGCCGACATGCAGTTCCACAGCTCGTTCGGAATTGCCTCGCACCACCGCAGGCTCGCCGACGTGTGGTCGAAGTACCAGCCCACCATCGAGAACCTGCTGCTCGTGGTGAACCTCGAGCACGACCGTCTCCAGACAGCCCTGCATGCCCATGAAGTCCTCGCGGACCTTATCCGCACCGGAAAGGACGAGGCCGCACTTGAGGAGCTTGCCGACCACCTGGACAGCTCCCGGCTTCGGCTCCGCAAGGTGTACGTCGGAAGCTGACTGTTTTTCCCTGCTTTATTCATTCACAAGGAAGTGAGCTCTGCCCCATGAATCACAACACCCGTACCCGATTCCGTCGGATCGTGCCCGCCGCGGCAGCTGCCGCCATCGCCGCCGTCGCCCTTGCCGGCTGCGCCAACCGCGGCGGCGAGGCCGCCCAGAGCGGTGATTTCCCCTCGAAGTCCATCACCATGGTGGTGCCCTACCAGGCCGGCGGCGCTTCCGACCTGTCCGCCCGCACCCTGGCCGCAGAGATGGAGAAGAAGCTCGGCCAGTCGATCGTGGTGGAAAACCGTGTTGGCGGGGCCGGCTCAGTGGGCCTGACGTACCTCTCGGCGCGTCCCGCCGACGGCTACACCATCGGATACCTCCCGGTCGAGACCGTCATGCTCGGCTACCAGGGCTACGACATCGACCCGGCACGCTATGACCTGCTCGGCCAGATCGTGTCCGTCCCGGCGACCATCGCCGTCCCCGCCAACAGCCCCTACAAAACCCTGCAGGACCTGATCGACGCCGCCAAGGCTAAGCCGGGAACCATCACCGTGGCCAACTCCGGTGCGGGCTCCATCTGGCAGGCAGCGACCAAAGCACTCAACAAGACCGCAGGGGTGGAGCTCAAGCCGGTTCCGTTCGACGGCGGCGCCCCGGCCGTGAACGCGGCGATCGCCGGCCAGGTCGATGCCGTCGCAGCCGGCGTCTCCGAAACCTCTGTTGCCGCTGCCGACGGCCGCCTACGTGTCCTCGCGATCCTCAACGACAAGGCATCCGCAGCCCTGCCCGGCGTGGCTACCGCCAAGGAACTTGGCACGGACGTCTCGATCGGCGGCTGGGGAGCCGTGGGCACACCCGCCGGACTCCCCGACGACGTCCGCGATGAGCTCGCGGCCGCCGTGAAGGCCGCTGCCGAGTCCGAAAGCTTCGTCTCGGTCATTAAGAAATCCGGAAACCTTCCCGTCTACGAGGCACCTGAGGCCTTCCAGGCTTTCTATGACGCCGAGGCCAAGCGCTTTTCCACCCTCTTCGCCAAGTAGCGGAGGAAATCCACAGTGTCTAGTGACCAGACCGCAGGGACAGGGACTGCACCGGAAAGGCATGTCGGACGTGCCTACCAGTTGGTTGGTCCGCTTGCCTCCCTGGCCGTCGGAGGCCTGTTGCTGCTGCTCACGCAGTACGTCAAAGAGCCGGATATCGCCACGGGGCTGAGCCCCCGTTGGTGGCCTGGAATTCTTGGCGCGATCATCTGCCTGCTGTCCATCGGTGTGGCAGTCAAAGACCAGATATCCGACGGCAAGTCCGGGGATGAGCTGACGACGCCGACCAGGCTCGGCATGATCCGCGTCGCCGCGGTCATCGCCGCCGCCTTCGGCTACGGAGTGCTTTGGTACTTCCTGGACTTCCGGGTTGCCACGTTCGGGCTCGTTGCCGGACTGTCCTACATCATCGGAGGCCGCGGGTGGAGGGCGCTGCTTCTCTTCCCGTTCCTCGTCTCCCTCGTGCTGTACGCCCTGTTTGTCCTGCTGCTGAAAGTTCCGCTATGAACGCGCTCGCCGAAGGCCTGGGTCAGATCGCCGACCCCACCGTCCTCCTCTGTATCCTGATCGGCGCGCTCGCCGGCATGCTCGTCGGCACCTTCCCGGGGCTCACCGCCACAATGGCAGTGGCCCTGGCCAGCGCCTTCACCCTCAGCATGGATCCGATCCCGGGCCTCGCCGTCCTGCTCACCATCTACGTGGCCGCGAACTTCGGTGACCGGGTGCCGGCGATCCTGATCAACACCCCCGGCACCCCGGCGTCGATCTGCACGACATTCGACGGCTATCCGATGGCCAAGAAGGGGCTTGCCGGGGTTGCCCTGACCGTTTCCGCGTTTGCCTCGGCGATCGGCACCTTCCTCGGGCTTATCCTCCTGGTCGTCGCGGCGATACCGATTTCCCGGCTGGCGCTCGAGTTCGGACCGGCGGAGACTTTTGCACTGGTCGTCTTCGGACTGACCATGATGGTCGGCGTCTCCGGCGGCAAGATCGGCAAGGGCCTTATCGCCGGCGCTGTAGGACTGGCACTGGCTTCCGTCGGGCGCGATCCGATCACGGGAACCGAACGGTTCACATTCGGTGTCCTGGAACTCAGCGACGGGATTCCGTTCATTGCCGTGATCATCGGCCTGTTCGGGATCGCCGACATCCTGGACCAGATGCTGTCCTACCGGGCCGAAAAGCACACGCCGATCTCCAACTTTGGCCGCTGGTGGCCCAACCGCTCCGAAATGAAGCGGATGGTCAAGCCACTGGGCATCGGAACCGGCATCGGCGCCGTCGTTGGTGCAATGCCGGCAGCCGGCGGCGACATCGCCGGCATCATGAGCTGGGCCGCCGCCAAGAAGGCGTCAAAGCACCCGGAAGAGTTCGGGAAAGGATCGATCGAAGGACTCACCGCGGGCGACACAGCATCAAACGCGGGCATCGGGCCGTCGGTTGCCACAACACTGGCACTCGGAATTCCCGGCGACTCCGTCATGGCAGTGGTCCTCGGGTCCCTGATCGTCTGGGGCATCCAGCCCGGACCGGCCCTGTTCACGTCACAACCGGACCTCGTCTGGAGCATCGCCGGCATCCTCGCGGTTGCCACCGTCCTCACGCTGGGCCTCAGCCTCCTGCGCCTCCGCGGGGTCACCAAGCTCCTGGAACTGAAACCGCATTACCTGTGGACCGTCATCATTGTCTTCTGCATGGTGGGGACGTTCGCCGTCAACAACAGCGTCATTGATGTGGTGGTGATGCTCATCTTCGGCGTCGTCGGACTCTTCATGCGGCGCCACGGATTCCCCGCCGGTCCTGTCGTCCTGGGACTCATCCTCGGCAAGCTCGCCGAAGGCAACCTCCGCCGGGCACTGGAGATCGGCGGACCCGAGAACATTCTCGGCAGCCCGATCGCGGTGACCATCCTCCTGATCAGCCTCGCGGCTGTCACCCTGCCGCCCGTCATCGACCGCCTGCGCGCCCGCCGCGCAGTGCGCCGCGCGGCCTCCACCAGCTCGAACCCTACCGACCAGCCGCTTGAACAGAAAGAGACAACCATCTCATGACCCCGCCGACCTCCCCCCTCGTCATTACCGCCACCCCCACCCTCTTCTCAGCGGACGGAGCCCTCGCCGAGGCCGAAATCCGCCGGCACCTGGAATGGCTCCGCGAAAAGGGCGTGGACGCGCTGTTCCCCGCGGGCACATCCGGTGAGTTCCCGACACTCACCGACGACGAGCGCATCAAAATCCTCGACATCGCCCTCCAGGTCTTCCCGGCAGACAGGGTGTACATCCACGTCGGTGCCGCGGGAACACGCCAAGCGGTGGAACTGGCCAGACGCGCCGTGGCCCACGGTGCAACGAAAATGGCTGCCATCACGCCGTATTTCCAGCCTGCCCCCGAGGCCCAGGTGCTGGACTACTATTCCCAGCTGGTGGCGGCAACCCCCGGTGCCGACGTCTTCGCTTACCTTTTTGAAGCAAGGACATCGACCCAGTCACGTCACTCCGTGCTTGCGGAGCTCTCCAGCCGTGGCGTGGCCGGCGTAAAGCTCAGCGGTGAGACGGACGAGAGCGTGGCCGGGTTCCTGCGGGCACGGCCGGAAGAATTCACCGTCTTTTCGGGCAACGACGTCTCCTTCGCAGCCCTCATCGGGGCCGGCGGCCACGGCATCGTCTCCGGAGTGTCCTCGGCATACCCGGAACCGTTCGTCGCGCTCCGCGACGCCCTGGTTTCCGGAGATGCCGACGAGGTTCAGCTCCGCCAGGCGGACGTGGTGGCGGCCGTGGCAGCGGTGCGCGGCGGAAGCCTGACGCACCTCAAAGCCGGCATCGCAGCCCGTGGCTTCGGCGCCAGCCCCGTCCGGTCAGCCGTCGCTCCGGTGGATGAACCGGATGCGGCCCGCATCCGGGAACTCGCAGCAGTCATCGCTGAAGCCCCTGCCGGCGATCTCGCCAAGGCCGCCGTGCTCGGAGCGGTCTGAACATGCGGAAGATCATCAACGATCCGCATTCGTTCGTCGATGAGGTCATGCAAGGGATCTTCGCCGCGCATCCAGGGGAAGTGCGCCCCGCCACGACCGACAACCGTACGCTGGTCCGCGCGGACTCGCCGATGGTCGGCCGGGTGGGGATCGTGACCGGCGGCGGCTCGGGCCACCTTCCGTTCTTCCTCGGATACGTCGGCCGCGGCCTTTGTTCAGCCGTCGCCGTCGGAAACGTCTTTTCCTCACCGTCAGCGGCGCACATCCACGCGGCATCCCGCGCGGTATCCGGCGGTGCCGGGCTGCTCTACCTGTACGGCAACTACGGGGGAGACGTCTACAACTTCGACCTCGCGGCGGAACTCTGCCGCGCCGAGGGAATCCAGGTCGAAACCGTGTTGGGCGCCGACGATATCCTCTCCGCCCCCGCGGAGTCGGCAGCCACACGGCGGGGTGTCGCTGGCCTCGTCCTGGTGTACAAAGCCGCAGGTGCCATTGCCGACGAACTGGCACCACTGGCCGAAGTGGCACGGGTGGCACAGAAAGCCGCGGACGCCACCCGGACGATGGGAGTCGGACTCTCGCCCACGATCCTTCCGGCGGCGGGAGAGGCTACTTTCAGCCTGGACGACGGCGACATGGAGATCGGCGTCGGAATCCACGGCGAGCAGGGGACGCACCGCGGCCCGATCGAGAGTGCCGATGCCATCACCGACCGGTTCGTCGCCGAATTCGACAAGGAACTCAAGCTGACGCCGGGGAGGCGGGTGGCGGTACTTGTCAACGGGCTGGGAGCGACGCCGCTCGAAGAGCTTTACGTCATCTACCGCCGGCTCGCCGAAGTCCTCGGGGACAGGAGAGTTACGATCGCCCACCGCTACATCGGGGAATACGTGACCAGCCTGGAGATGGCCGGCGCCTCCGTCTCCATCATGGAACTCGACGACGAGCTTGAGCGGCTCATCGCCGCCCCCGCATCCTCGCCGTTCTTCCGGCAGGGGACGGTTGAGCCAACGGGAACAACGGCGGAACGCCCGGAGCTGGTGGACCTGGACAGGCCGGGGAACATGGCGTCGGTGCGGCGCACGGGAAGGCCCAGCCGGCTGCGGGAAGTCCTGCTCGCCGCGCTGCCCGCGATGCTCAGCCACAAGGACGAGTTGCGCGAGCTCGACGCCGTGCTCGGCGACGGTGACCTGGGCATCACAGTCGCCGCCGGGAGCGAGTCCGTTGTGGGTTCCCTACGGGCCCTGCCTGAAGACGCCGACGCAGCGAGCGTTGTTCGTTTTGCCGCTGCGGCCTTTGCGTCCGCGAATCCTTCAACGTTTGCGGCCCTCGTTGGTGCGGGCCTGCTCGGAACACTCGACGAATTCGGTACGGCAGATGACCTCGTTCCAGACGAGATAGCCAACGTGGTCCGGGCCTTCACCGATCGAATTATGGAACGCGGGGGTGCAGAGCCGGGAGACAAGACCCTCGTCGACGTGCTGCTGCCGATCACGAACGCGCTGCTGCTGGGACCGATCGCGGGTGAAAAGGTCGTCGAAGCAGCACGCTCTGCAGTGGACCGAACCACGCAGCTTCAATCGCGGCGGGGCCGGGCCGCGTGGCAGGGGGAACGCAGCGTGGGACACCGCGACCCTGGAAGTGTGGCCGTACTGCGATTCACAGAGGAGTTCGTTAGAGCACAATCAAACTTGCAGTAATTACCTAGGGGCCTCGGTGGAGCTGTCACCTACATTCGTTGACGGTCAGGCTGAGAGCTTGACTGCGGTGGGGCCTGGACGATGAGCCCCACCGCAGGGCCGAAAGGCTCAACCGCAAACAGTCGACATGCCCTACTGGAGCCCCGGGACTCCGTCCTGGATGGCGAAGGAGGCCTTCGTGCTGACGGGGGATCCCGGCGTCGTGACGTGGTCCAGGACCCGGAAGTCGGCCGTGAGGGCGTCCTTGGTGATCTTCGTGTTCACGTAGCCGCGGTTGTCGTTGTAGAACTTCAGGTGCGGGTTCCAGGCCTGGACCGGGTCGACTGTGGAGCCGGTGCCGTTGCCGGTGGAGGTGATGGACGTGCAGACCAGTTCCGAGCCGACCACGGGGGATGCGGGGTCCTTGTAGTCGACCTTGATGTCGTTGGCCCAGTTGCGGTGGACGTCGCCGGTGAGGACCACGGCGTTGCGGACGTTCGCGTCCACCCAGCCCTGGGTGATGCGGCGGCGGGAGGCGGCGTAGCCGTCCCACCCGTCCATGGAGACGTCGTCGATCTCGGGTGCGGCGTTCCTGTCCTTTTCGGCGAAGAACACTTGCTGGCCCAGGACGTCCCAGCGCTGGGTGGAGTTCTTGAAGCCGTCCAGCAGCCACTTCTCCTGCTCGGCGCCGGTGATGGTGCGGTTCTCGGCGAGGCGTTCGGTGACGTTCTTCTTCCAGCCGTCCCCGGCGAGCTGGTCGTCGCGGTACTGGCGGGTGTCCATCATGTGGAAGTTGGCCAGCTGGCCCCACTGGATGGTGCGGTAGATTTTCATGTCGAACCCGGCCGGCACGGAGGACGCGCGCAGCGGCATGTTCTCGTAGTACGCCTGGAACGCGGCGGAGCGTCGCTGCCGGAACCGCTCGGTGGTGTCGTTGAGCTGGTTGGCGTCCTTGTTCTCGGGGATCTCGTCCGCCCAGTTGTTGTCCACCTCGTGGTCATCCCACACCACCAGCCACGGTGCGATCGCGTGCGCGGCCTGCAGGTCGGCGTCGGACTTGTACTGCGCGTGGCGCTGGCGGTAGCCCTGCAGGGTGGTGGTCTCGGGGCCCTGGTGGTCGCGCGGGTTGCCGCCGCCGATCACGTAGCTGTCCTTCTTGTACTCGTAGATGTAGTCACCCAGGTGCAGCACCAGGTCCGGGTGGTCCTGGGCCAGCCGCGAGTAGGCGGTGAAGTAGCCGTGCTCGTACTGCGAGCAGCTGGCAAACGCCATGGCCAGCGCCGCCGGCGTCTCGTGCGGCGCCGGGCTGGTGAGGGTGCGGCCCACTACGCTGACGTGCCGGCCGGTGCGGAAGCGGTAGAAGTATTCGCGCCCCGGCCGGAGGCCCTTGAGTTCGACGTGCACCGAGTGCGCGGTTTCGATCCGGGCATCCTCGACGCCGCGGGCTACTACGGTGCGCATGCCGGCGTCTTCAGCCACTTCCCACGCCACCGCGACGTTGCGGGAAGGCATGCCGCCCAGGCCGTCTTCGGCGATCGGGTCCAGCGCCAGCCGGGTCCAGATCACGAAGCCGTCCGGCCACGGCTCGCCGGAGGCAATGCCCAGCAGGAACGGATCGGTGCGGAGGCCGGCGTCGTCCGCTGTTGAAACGGCGACGGCGGCACCCGGCCAGGCGACGACGAGCCCGGCCCCGAGGCCGGCGGAAAGGAGGGATCTGCGCGAAATGTTGTCCATGGCTTCGACCGTATTGCGGCCGGTTGAACAGTGTGTAAGGGCGGCGTGAATGCGTGGTTAACTGCGTGACAAGACCTGTCGATTTGGAGCAGTTTCTAGTTCCTGGAGTTCAGCGCGTCGAACTGCTCCTGCCAAAGGGCCAACTCCTCATCGACGTAGCGCCTGTGGGCAGGAGTCCATTTGGGCCAGATGTCGGGCGAGGCCGGGGCGGGTGCGGGCCGCAGTGCCCGGTCTCGAACCGGGGGTGCTGCCCGGGTCGGAGCCGGGTCCGGGATGGGGCGTTGGACCCGGCGTGGGTCCCGTCTGGCGCTGGTAACTTTCTTCTGACCGGCCCGGGGCTTCAGGCCGGTAATCCAGAGCACCAGGCTGGACAGGACCCAGAGAATGCTGGCCAGGACCAGCACGACAAGAAGGAAGGCAATCCAGAGCAGTAGTCCGATGGCTGGGAAGACCAACATGGTCTATTTTAGCGTCCGGACCCTCGATTGGATCAGGAGTATTTTGAGGCTACGGCCCCCCGAACCCTCGTTGCGGACATCGTCCAGCTACATCGTCCGTGACCATCTCTGACGTGCTCGTGGCCCTCCTGTGGCGGGGCGACGACGCGGGGCTGAACCGGGGATCCCTCAGCGCGCATCGAATCTCGTCGTCGCCTACCGATCGGGGACTCGTTTGGATGAAGTTTGTTGGGCTATCCAGCAGCTTCTGGCAGGGGCGGCTGCATAGCTGCCGCCCCTGCCCACATGTAGTAGCCGGCCGCCACCATGGCGAGCCCAAAAGGTATGGCGAGTAGGACAGCAGGTGTTTGTTCGTTGGCTGCCAGCAGAGCGACAGTGCTGACCACGAAGAAGATCCCGAGCCATCGTGGAAGAACACCTGAACGGAGAATGAAGACCCCGATCATCAGGAGGCCTGCGATGACAGCCAGCAGCCCGGGGATGACAAAATAGGGCATCCCTGGGAAGTCGCCGGCGAAGAATGCCGTCTGGATCAGCGCGCCCGTAAACAGCAGGATGAACCCAACTGCGGCCGTAATCAGGCCAGCGTTCGCAAGCTTGAGGTACTGGCCGGATCGCCGTGCAAGGAGTGTCATACCGGCAACGCCAACCAGTATGAGAAGGGACGCGGCAGAGGCTGCCAAAGGGACAAACCCGGTTGATGTACGCATGGCTCTTGTCTCGCATTCCAAGCCGATGCAGCCGATCGGTTCCAGATTGTGTAGGAATGCGGCCAAGACGCACAGCACGCCGCCGAGCATCGCTGCGGCGCCAGCCCATCTGGGGAATTGCCCTGCCCAGAATCGGTCGTCGAAATTTCCCCGGGCCATCGTCAACCGCCATCTCTCTGGAGACCGCCAGTGTGTCTTCCTATGCTGGACCGGGCCGGTGTGGCGGTCAAGAGCCGGTTGCCAGGCACAGAAGGATCCGCATGAATTCCTTGAGGCGGGTCGCCGGCGAGGTCGCCGACCCGGAACTTCTTGTCGAACTGGCTGGACCCGTGTTCTGCAGCCATAAACAGTTCCTTTGCGGACATCACCTTGTCCACCCCTGGCATACGGCCGCAGCTCCTCCCCAGAACGTGAGAGAGGGTTGCCCAAAAACGTGCGGGAAGTGAGAGAGGGTCCTGGGGTTCCTGACCGGTCGGACGGCGGGGCCGGGGGGAATTGCCCTGATCGGCAGGCTCAAGCGGCGGGCAACTATCGTTGCAGCTCCAGGCGGAATACCCAGAGAAGGACGTCCTCGCCGGGCACGTACCAGTCGCGCTTCGGAACCCTCTGGAAACCCAGGGATTCGTAAAGAGCATGTGCCCGTCCCATAAACGTCGCGCTCGTAATGCTGATCGCCCTGATTGCGGGCAGCGACTGCGCGTGTTCAATGACCCTTCGGACTACAACGCGACCAATCCCGCCGCCCTGAACCGCAGGATCAACGGCCAGCATCCGGAACTCCAGCTCCCCGTCGGCGGCGATCTCGCTGTACGGCTGGCCGGCAAACGTCAGCGTCACCGCCGCCACCACCCGACCGGCCGCCTCCGCCACCCACACCTGCGCATGCTCGGCGCGGTGCTCCACATCCTCCAGCACGCTCATGTACGGATGGTCCGCGGAGAAGTGCCCTGCCCGCAGGTAGGCATCGCGCGTGATGCGCCGGACCTCCGGAAAGTCCGACGGCGCCGCCCGCCTGAAAGCGACGCTCACCGCGCGCCGTCGGTTACTGCGGTCCGCTCAACATAGTGGCCCAGCTGTGCCAAATCCGGCTGGGAGGAGGGATGGCCCACGGCGTCCGCTCCCACAGCGTTGGCCACGGCCAAGGCATGGGTGTAATCCAGCCCCTGTCGCAGGGACAAGACCAGGGCAGCACAGAACGCGTCGCCGGCGCCCACCGTGTTCGCCACCGTCACTGAAGCTGAAGGCGCTTCGGCCACCTTCCGCCCGTGTTCGAACATCGCGGAGCCGTCCTTGCCGTACGTCACGGCCACCAGCTTCGCCTGGGCGAGGGCGGGGATCAGGGCGTACTCGCTCTCGTTGACGATGACCAGGTCGCAGCGTTCCAGCAGCTCGGCCGGCAAGTCCATCGCTGGTGCGGCGTTCAGCACAAAGTACCCGGCGGACCGCCTGGCGGCCTCCAGTACCACGGGCAGGCCCACCTCCAGCTGGCACAACACCGTCTCATCGGGGCCGAACTCCACACCCTCCAGGGAGAGGCTGGAGTTGGCGCCCGGGCAGACGACAATCTGGTTCTCGCCGTCGCGGTCCACCACAATCAGTGCCGTCCCGGTCGTGTCCGGCAGGACGGCCACGTCAGAGGTGTCGACGCCGGCGCTCGCCAGCGCGTCCAGCATCCGCTGCCCCTGGGCGTCGCTGCCCACGGCGCCGACCATGCGGGCGCTCCCGCCCAAGCGGGCTGCTGCTGCGGCCTGGTTGGCGCCCTTGCCGCCCGGCTGTTCGGAGAGCACCGCCCCGCCGATGGTTTCGCCGGCGGTGGGAAGTCTCTCGGCGGTGGCGATCAGGTCCAGGTTGATGCTGCCGACGACGGTGACGGCAGGAAGTCGATTGCTCATGGGAAGTCTCTCTCGAGGGGAAGCCGGAAGCGGCCGGTTTAGGAAATAGTGTACGGCATGGTTGTACTTGTGGGTCATACATGGTTGTATAACAACTCGAATCGCCATTCCGGACGATCCAGCTCCAACAAAGGAGTTTGATGTGAACACCCCAACCCCGGTTGCCGCCTCCCCGCCGGTCAGCGCGGAACAGCCCGCCTTCGCCGGCCGCCGCGCCGCCCTGCTGATCTCCACCCTGCTGCTGGGCGTGCTGTCCTTCCAGCTCAACGCCCGCATGGTCACCCCCGCGCTGCCGCAGATCGCCGCGAGCTTCGGCCAGAGCGCCGACAGTGCCGCGCCTGTCCAGTCCATGTTCTTCCTGGCCGGCGCCATCGCCGGGCCCGTGATCGGCCGCTGGAGCGACTTCATCGGCCGCCGCGCCGCCCTGCTCCTGGTCCTCGGCATCATGGGCGCCGGCACCATCCTCTGCATCGCCGCCCCCACGCTGCCCCTGCTCGTCACCGGCCGGTTCCTGCAGGGCGTCTCCAGCGCCGTGTTCGCGCTCGCCTACATTGTGCTCAGCGAGAATCTACAGGCGAAGGTCTTCGGCACCTCCGTGGGCATCATTGCCGCCATCAACGGCGGAGTGGGGGGCGTGGACGGCTACGTGGGCGGGCTCATGGCCGAGACCCTCGGCTTCCGCTCCATCTTCGTGGTCGTGCTGGTCCTCACCGCCATCGCCGCCGCCTGCATCATCAAGATCGTCCCAGCCGGACGGCCGCGGGGCGTGCGCGGCGCCATGGACTGGTGGGGCGCCGGATCCCTCTCCGTGTTCCTTGTGTTCATCACCTACTTCGTCTCCGGCGGATCCGCCGCCGGCTGGACAGCGCCCAGCACCCTGGCACTGCTCGCCGCCACCATCGCGTCCTTCGCCGCCTTCTGGAGCATCGAGAAACGGCGCACCAACCCTCTCATCGCAGTCCACCACCTGCGCTCCCGCCAAGTCTGGCCGGTCATCGCCACAACCGTCCTGACCCTCGCCGGCATCTTCGCCATCATCAACTTCACCGTGGTGCTCCTCAGCCAGGACGCCGGTGCCGGCTTCGGGCTGACCGCATCAGTTTCCGCGCTGCTGTTCCTCACCCCGGCCGCCCTGATCGGCGTCTTCGCCGCACCCCTCGCCGGCTGGCTCGCCGACCGGCGCGGCTGGATCAAAACCCTCCGCGCCGGCACCGGACTGAGCCTGGCGTGCGCTATCGCAGCCGCCATGTTCTCGGACAACCAGATCGCGGTGCTGATCGCCGTTGCGGCCCTGGGCATCTTCTACAACGGCTTCTTCCTCACCGCCATCAACGGGCTCTCGGTGCTGCTCTCACCCAAGGAAGCCCCGGCTGCCCTGCCCAGCATCAACGGTGCCTCCTTCGGCATCGGGGCGAGCCTCGGCGTCGTTCTCGTGGCACCCTTCGCCGCCCAGGCCACCGCCGCCGGGTACACCACCGCCCTCTGGATCTCGGCGGCCATTACGGCCGCAGCGTTCATCGTCAGCCTCTTCGTCGCCGCCCCCAAGGGCGAGACGGTCTAACTCCCCTCTACCGAAAGAGAACCACCGCCATGACCGACACCTTTCCGTTCTACCTGGATTGCGACACCGGAATCGACGACGCCCTCGCCCTGGCCTACCTGCTGGCCGCCCCCACCGCCGACGTGGTTGGCATCGGGACCGTCAGCGGCAACGTCAGTGCCGCCGTCGGCGCCCGCAACACCCTGGACCTGCTCCAGCTCGCCGGCCACGCGCACATTCCCGTGGCGCTCGGCGCCCACGATCCGCTGGCCGGGCAGTTTGGCGGCGGGGCGCCGTGGGTGCACGGGGAGAACGGGATCGGCGGGGTTTCCCTTACGACGGCGTCCGCCACGTTGGAGTCCGAGAGTGCGGCCGAGATGCTGGTCCGGCTCGCCCATGAGTATCCGGGAACGCTGCGGGTGCTCGCCATCGGCCCGCTGACCAACATCGCCGAGGCGCTGCGCCTGGACCCCGCGCTGCCCTCGCTCGTGGACGAAATCACCATCATGGGCGGGGCGGCCCTGGCCCCCGGGAACATTAGCCCGGTGGCGGAAGCCAACATCTTCAACGACCCCGAGGCCGCCGCCCTGGTGCTGGCCGCCGGCTGGGACGTGACCCTGGTGCCGCTGGACGTCACAATGGCCAACGTCCTGGAGGAAAGCCACCGGCAGGAACTGCTCGCCGCGGACCACCCGGTCCCGCAGGCCCTCGGCGACATGCTGGGCTACTACTTCCGGTTCTATGAGGGCATCTTCGGCCGGCCCTGCTCCGCCATGCATGATCCGCTGGCGGCGGCGCTCGCGGTGGGCGGCATTAAGGCGACGCTGGCCCCGGTGGTGCATGCCGCCGTCGACACCTCTGCCGGGCCGGGCCGCGGGCAGACCGTCTGCGACATGCGCGGCTCCTATAGGGACTACCCGGAGCAGCCGGGCGCGCGTTGCCGCGTGGTGCTCTCGCTAGAAGCAGATTTCGCCCCGCACCTGGTGGAGACGCTGCTGTCCTTCTCTGAAAGTATGACGGCGGCACTCGCCTCCGCGGTTCCGTCACCTGCGTGATTAGGTAGGGCGATTTGCCGCGCCGCACTATCCAGCCGGTCCGGGTTGGTGCACGATAACCCCATGAAAAAAACAGTTATCGCCGGTTTCGCAGCGCTCATGATGGGGCTCGGCGCCATCACCTTCGCAGGCCCAGGCAACGCAGCGCCCGAGTCGTCGCACGTCGCGGGGCAAATCATGGTCAAGTTCCGCGACGATGGCGCGGCCGCCGGCGTGCTGCGCCGCCATGGGCTCAGCGACGGCCCGGGGATTGGCAGCACCGGGGCCCACCTCATCAAGGTTCCGGCCGGTAAGGAACTGCAACTCATCGACGCCCTCAGCCGGAACCCGAACGTTGAGTATGCCGAGCCGGACGAGGTGGTAACGGTAGCTACCGATCAGCCCAACGTCGACTATTTCCCCCGCCAGTACGCTTTGCACAACACTGGCCAGGAATTTACCAGCACGTTGGGAGCAACTGTGGCCGGCGGTACGCTCGACGCCGACGTGGACGCCGTCGACGCGTGGGAGATTGCCACCGAAGACCGGACCAAAAGCATCAAGGTCGCCGTGCTCGATACCGGCGTCACCACCGACAATCCCGACATTTCACCAAAGGTTGGTGTTGATGCACGCGCCAACTTCAGTACTGCGGCGACCGGTGAAGACAATTACGGCCATGGTACCCATGTGGCGGGTATTATTGCCGCCACCAAAGACGCGGTGGGCGTCACGGGTGTGTGTCCGGGCTGCCGGATCCTGGACGGCAAGGTCCTCAACGACAGCGGGTCCGGTTCCACCTCCAGCATTGTCAATGGCATCGATTGGGCCCTCGACAACGGTGCCCAGGTCATCAACATGAGCCTGGGACAGCGCGTTTCCTCCCGGGCCCTGGAAGCTGCCGTCAACGACGCCTGGATCAGGGGCGCGGTGATCGTCGCCGCAGCAGGCAATGGCGGTACCCAGGCCAAGATCTATCCTGGCGCCTACCCCAACGTCATAGCCGTCGCGGCAACGGACAACGATGACGCCAAGGCCTCCTTCTCCACCTACGGCAAGTGGGTGGATGTGGCAGCGCCCGGGGTCAGCGTGTACTCCACCTTCCCGAACCACGATTTCTACCTCGGTACCCAGAACGGCCGCTCCCATGGTTATGACATCGCCAGCGGCACCTCGATGGCCTCACCCATCGTCGCCGGTGTTGCCGCCCTTGTCTGGAGCACGCCCGCCGGGACCGAAAATGCCGCAGTCCGCAAGAAAATCGAATCCACTGCGGAGCGGATTACCGGCACCGGCACCCTCTGGGCACACGGCCGCGTGAACGCCTGCAAAGCAGTCGGCGGTTGCCCATAGCCCTGAACGCGGTTGCCGTCAGGACTGGAGGGATTGCATCACGGACAGGTGCCCGGCGCGGGCGGCGATAAGGCATTTGGCCAGGTAAAAGGGCCGGTTGCCGTATCTGACGTACTGGGTGAGGACCAGCACAGGGTCCGACGGCCGGAGGTCCAGCAGCTTGGCGCGGCTGGGTCCCACCTGGCTGAGGCTGATCTGGCACTCGCCAGGCCCGAGGATCCGGCCGAAGCGGTTGTTGAGGCTGGCAAGCAGGGTGTTGCCGCCGTCGTCCTCTATTTCCAGCGGCGCGGCGGCGGCGGAACTGCTGCCCAGGCTCATGGGCAAGGCGGAGATGTTTTCCTGCAGGTGGGCGATGGCCTCGCCGTCGCGGATCAGGACGGATTCCCAGAGCCAGCAGTCGTCGCCGGGCTCGACGCCGACGCCGGGGGCGACGAATTCCGAGGCGGGCTGCCGCTCCCGGAGGACGCGTTTGATTTCGAGGTGCTGGCCGGGGCCGCCGAGGACTTCCTCGAACGGGCGGATCCGTTCGATGCCGATGCGGGGGAGGGTGTCCGAGACGAAGCGTCCGACGCCGCGCCTCGCCCGGATGAGCCCGTCTTCCTCGAGCAGCATGAGGGCTTCGCGGACCACGGTGCGGCTGACTTTCATGTCGGCGCCGAGCTCGGTTTCCGTGGGGATCATGGAGCCGGGCTTGAGGAGGTCGTTGCGGATGGCTTCGGCGATCCGGGAGTACACCGCCACGCGGAGGGGTGAGCCGGGCTGGGCCTGCACCGGCTGGGACAGGAACCGGACGGCGTCCTCGTGCACGTTATGCCTCGCTTCGTGGTCTGGGAATTCCCAGCCTACCGGTGTGACGCGCTTGTTGGACAAGGCGCGGGTGGCTTTGAACCTGCTTGCCCAGGATGTCCCAGCGCTGGGTGGGGTTTTAGAAACCCTCCGGGAGCGAATTCTTTGAGACGATTAATGATCATAATAGTGACCACAAAGTTCCCTACGGATCACATTTATAACCCTTATGGGTTCACCGGTCATAGCCCCCGGCTGGCGCTATTTTCCGCACGCAGTGCACATTTGTGCAGCAGCTCTGACGGGTTTTCTCAGTCCCGGCGCCGACGCATGCGCTACCCACCAGTAACAACGCTGGGTTTGAGGGTTTTGGCCTCGGCGGAGAGCGCACCGCTTCGTAAGGCTTTTTTGGCGCACGTCTGTGCAACCCGGCTCCGCAACGACGGGTGTGCTGCGTAGCATGGAAAAACTCGGCCGGTACCTGATCAACACTCAGAACCATCGCTACCGGCCGCCCCTGTTGGCACATGAACAAAGAGGTTTCCATGTCATTCGTTACCCGGGCCCTGTCCGTTGCCGCTGCCGCCGTCCTCGTCACTTCCTTGGCTGCGGCTCCCGCCCAGGCGATCGAGATTTCCCCGCCGGGGGCCAACGACTGGTCCTGCAAGCCAACCGCCGAGCATCCGTATCCGGTCATCCTGGTACCGGGAACGTTCGAGAGCATGGAGAAGAACTGGTCCACCCTCTCGCCGTACCTCAAGAGCGCCGGGTTCTGCGTTTTTGCCCTCAACTATGGTGAGACGAACGGCGTGTATGCCACCGCGCCGGTGGCCGAGTCCGCGCAGGAACTCTCCCCGTTCGTGGACGCGGTCCGTGCCGCCACCGGCGCCAAGAAGGTGGACCTGGTGGGCCACAGCCAGGGCGGCATGATGCCCCGCTACTACATGGGCTTCCTCGGCGGGGCCAAGTACGTCCACCAGCTCATCGGCATCGCCCCCTCCAACCACGGAACGGAAGGCGTGATCGTCCCGCCGCCGGGCTTCATCGAGGACCCGGACTACACCGCCCTGGGTTGTGCCGCCTGCGCCGACCAGCAGGCGGGATCGGCCTTCATCCAGAAGCTGAACTCCATCGGCGACACCGTTGCCGGTCCTTCCTACACGGTCATCTCCACGGTCTATGACGAAGTGGTCATTCCCTATAACAGCCAGTTCCTGAACGGTCCGGCCCGGCAGGTCACCAACATCACCATCCAGGACAAGTGCCCGGCCGATGTCTTCGAACACGACCAGACGCCGAATGACCCCGTGGTGCACCAGATCGTGGCGCACGCACTGGGCCAGGCGTCCGGCCCGGCAGACCCTGCCTACCAGCCCAGCTGCATTTAGCGGGAGGGCCAGGCGCGCGCCTGACGCTCCTGCACTCGGCGGCGATCGATCCCCGCCCCAGGACGGGCACCTCACGAGGGGCCGGGCCCCGGCGGGGGTTGGCGGGAGAGCGGCCGGCAGCCAGTATCAGGAGAACTGCGGAACCTGAAAGCACGTGCTTCCGTCGAGGGTGCAGGGGGATCTTTGATGGACTGGTGGTGGCTTTCATCGGCGGCCAACGCGATGGTTGCTATGTCTTATCTGGCAATCTCGGGTGCGATCATTGTGCCATTGGCCCGGGCCCGGCAGGTGCGCCGGAACCGGTTGGGGCCGCTACTGCGGAGATTTTCTTTACTTGCGCGATCGGGCACGGCCTGCACGCCGTACATCCGCTGCTGCCTCTGATGGGGGTGGATGCCGCCGAGGGCATAGCTGCCAGGGAAGAGATCTCCTGGCATGACGCGTTATGGGATGTGTTGACGGCAGGAATCGGTCTCTACTACTGGACGCTGCGCCGGGCATACGCGTCGATGTTGGCCGGGCCGGTGATTTTCGAAGATCTGATCGAGCGGCAGCGCCTGACGGAGCTTGAGGCCGCAGCCGCGCTGAATGCTGTACGCCAGCAGGGGGCAGCGGAGCTTGAGCGGAGCGAGAAACGCTTCCGGCTGGCCTTCGAACACGCCCCTATCGGGATCGCGCTGATCGGCCTGGACCCGGAAGCTCCCGGAAATGTGCTGCGGGCCAATTCCGCGTTCTGCATCCTGCTGGGACGGGCGCCCTCCGAGCTGGCGTCGGGTAACGTTCTGGATTTGACGGTGCCCGAAGACCGGCCCGCGGCGCAGCACCGGTTGGCGCAGATGTTGGCCGGCGAAGTCACCTCGTACGCAGATTCCCGGAGGCTCCTCCACTCCGACGGACACATTGTGTGGACATCGATGACAAGCGCGGTGGTCGCCGATGACCATGGGGCGCCCCTGTACCTGGTCGCCCAACTCGAGGACATCACGGGCCGCCGTGAAGCCGAAGAGGTCCTGTCCCGCCAAGCGATGCATGATGGCTTGGCAGGCCTGCCCAACCATCCCCGACCTCACCGAACTCGCTGCCCGGCTCACGGACCTGGAGGCTGCGGATCCGCTGCGCTAGGCCGCCATCGGCGTCGTGGATCCGCAGGATTTCGTTGATCGGGGCAAGGCTGAGCCCCGAGTCTTTACTGCGGACCTCGCCGTGGGAGCGGAGCTTGACCTTCCCCTATCGGAAAAGGGGCAAGAATGGGTCAGGACAGGACCGACGCGGAAGCGTCCCGCTTCATCCCGCCCCTTGGAGGCCACCATGACTGAAACTGCCGAAGAAGAGTATGACCTGGCTGTGATCGGGTCAGGCGGCGCGGCATTTGCTGCCGCGATACGGGCCAGCGGGCTGGGCAAGCGCGTGGCCATGGTGGAACGCGGCACGGTCGGCGGGACGTGCGTGAACACCGGCTGCGTTCCCTCCAAGGCCCTGCTTGCCGTGGCAGAGGCCCGCCACACGGCCCTGGACGCGGGACGGTTCCCGGGCCTGCCCGCCGTGGACATGCCGGTGGACATGCCGGCACTGGCGGCCGGAAAACAGGATTTGGTGGAGGGGATGCGCGCAGAGAAGTATCTGGACCTGATCGCGGACTACGGCTGGGATCTGCACCAGGGCCATGCCTCGTTTACCGGCAGCGCGGACGATCCGCTGCTGGACATCGCCCTTCCCGACGGGCAGCCGAAACGGATCCGCGCCGCCCACTACGTGGTGGCCACCGGATCCTCGCCGTGGGCACCGGCGGTGGACGGCCTCGAAGAAACGGGATACCTGACCTCAACCACGGCGATGGAACTCACCGAGGTCCCCGAGTCCCTGCTGGTGATCGGCGGAGGATTCGTGGCGCTGGAACAGGCGCAGCTGTTCGCCCGGCTCGGCTCGAAGGTGACCATGCTGGTCCGCTCCCGGCTGGCCTCCACTGAGGAACCCGAAGCCGGACAGGCCCTGGCGGAGGTTTTCGCGGATGAAGGCATCCGGGTGGTCCGGCGTGCCGTACCGGAAAAGGTAGCGCGCGACGCCGGAGGTACGGTGAGCGTCACGGCCACCGTTGCGGGGGGCACCAGGGAGTTCAAAGGCACCCATCTGCTCGTGGCCACCGGCCGGCGCCCTGTCACGGCCGGACTGAACCTGCCGGGAGTCGGCGTCGTTCTCGGGGCGAACGGCGAGATCCTGGTTGATGACACACTGGCAACCAACCATCCCCGCATCTGGGCTGCCGGGGACGTCACAGGCCACCGGGAGTTCGTCTACGTCGCCGCGGCGCACGGGGCCCTTGCCGTCGAGAACGCCTTCACCGCCGGGTCACGGAAAATCGATTACCGGCATCTTCCGCGGGTCGCCTTCACCAGCCCCGCGCTCGCCGCGGTGGGCATGACCGACCGGCAGGCCAACCAGGCCGGGATCGCGTGCGAGTGCAGGGTGCTGCCGCTGGAATACGTCCCGCGCGCCCTGGTCAACCGAGACACCCGCGGCTTCATCAAGATTGTCGCCGAGAAAGCGACCGGCAGGATCGTGGGAATCACGGCGGTGGCCAAGGAAGCAGGAGACCTGGCCGCTGCGGGCGTCTATATCCTGGAAGGCGGCCTGAGCGTGGACCACGTCGCCCACCTGTGGGCGCCGTACCTGACCATGGCAGAAGGCCTGAAAATTGCCGCGCAGACCTACACTACGGACGTCTCGCGGCTCTCCTGCTGCGCCTCGTAAACCACAAGACCGTGAAGATGAAGGAGAACTCATGAACAGCGCCCCGTCAGTCATTGTTTTTGACGTTAACGAAACGCTTTCGGACATGTCACCGATGGGGGACCGCTTTGCCGAAGTCGGCGCCCCTGCCCAGTTGGCGAAACTCTGGTTCGCTACGCTGCTTCGCGACGGTTTCGCCCTCACTGCCGCCGGCGGCAACGGCGCCTTCGCCGAGATCGGTGCAGAGGCTCTGCGCGGGCTGCTCGCCAATGCGGGCATCGGCACGGACCTGGACCGGGCGGTGGAACATGTCAGGGCAGGAATGGCCGGGCTCGGCCTGCACCCCGACGTTCCGGAAGGCGTCCGGGCACTGCGGACAGCGGGATACCGGCTGGTGACCCTGACCAACGGCTCCACCCAGGTCGCGGAAAAACTCTTCGGCCCGGCAGGGATACGGGACCAGTTTGAACGGCTGCTTTCCGTGGAGGATGCCCGGGGATGGAAGCCTGCCCGGGCCGCTTACGACTACGCCGCCGGGGTCTGCGCGGTGGCTCCCGAGCAGATGCTGCTCGTGGCCGTGCACCCCTGGGACATCCACGGCGCAGCCCAGGCCGGTCTCGGCACTGCATGGATCAACCGGACCGGCGGAAGCTACCCTGGCTATTTCACCGCACCCGATTACACCGTCGCTTCCCTGGAAGAACTCCCCGGAGAACTGAGCGCATCCGGAGCCTGAGCGGGGATTTATTGCTCAGACAGGCCCGCCTTACCCCCGAAAGCATGTGTGCGGACCGGCAGCCGCCGCAGCCGTTCGGCAGGCTCAACCGTGGGGGTTCGAGGTCATGATGCCGGAAACGCCAAGGGCCCCGGCAGCAGCGGGAAGCTGCGGCCGGGGCCATTGTCATGCGTGTGGGTTTGGGTTAGGCGTGTGCCTTGGTATGGCCCTTGGTGAGGAAGAGGGCCAGTGCGATCATGCCGACGCCGAGGAGGAGGTGCAGGCCGTTGTCGAAGCCGTTCAGGGGTACGAAGTTGCCGGCTGATTCCTGGGGGACGATCAGTCCGTAGACGAACAGGACCAGGTAGATGATGCCGCCGTAGAGGAGGAAGGATTTGGCGCCGGTGGCGGTTTTGGCCAGGGCGATTCCTGCTGCGCCGAAGAGCAGGTGGACGATGTTGTGGAGTACCGAGACCTGGAAGAGGCCCAGCAGCATGGCTTCGGATTCGTGGCCGGCGAAGTGCAGCTGGTCGAAGTTGCCGGTGATGCCCGGGACGAAGCCTAGGATGCCGACCAGCAGGAACACGGCGCCGACAAGCATCGATGCCTTCTGGACGTTGGTGCGGGCTGTTGTGCCGGTGTGGGTGTGTGTAGCCATGATGTTCTCCTGAGTGCATTTTTTGAATCAGCGGGTAGTGCTGACCTGCTGAACCAACGGGTTATACCTGCTGTTCGGGGCCGCATCGCAGTGTGGATGGCTTGTTGGGAGAACTATTTGATGTGAGGTCTCTTGCGGGGCTCAACCCGGTGGACTCCAGTAAAGGACCCCCGTCCGGAAAGTTCCGGACGGGGGTCTTTGTCGCCGGGATGGACTTGGGCCGCTCAGCAGACGGCCAGCGGGCCATCGAACAGGACCGTTGCTGACCACGCGGCCGCGGCAGTGGCATCGGTATTTACAAACGACTTCTCAACGCCCGTCACGATTCCGGGGAATCCCGGGTGTCCGGCGACGGGATTGCCTCCGGGACAGCTGAATTTATCCTGGGGGTCCGCTGAAGGCTCGAACGCCAGCGCGCTCGGGGCAAACATGACTGATGAGGCGGCTACGATGACGCCGACGGCGAGCGCTTTGGTTCTCATTTGAGCTTCCACCCTTCCGGGGTGAGGGCCGGTCCCCTTGGTCGGGAACGGGTTAAACCCCCGTCCCTAAGCAAGAGAGATTACTCCTGTCACCCGCCGCACTGCCAGCAGTCATAGCTGGCCAGTTTCAGGGCCTTGCTTTTGGACCTTGGCCGGTCCTTACTAATGGAAGGAACCGCCATCCGGAGGACATCTGCTACGGATGGCAACACCAGGTTCCTGCCGCACGGACTGGTTCCCTGTGTCGCAACGGGGAGCCGGCCAGCGGTTCCGCGCAGTGACTACGGGAGGAAAAACCGATGTTCGCTAGAGTCAGCACGTACAAGACCGGCCCCGAGACGGTCTCAGACACCCCTACGGAAGACATCGTCAGCAGGGTGCGTCAGATCCCCGGCTGCAAGGGAATCTACTACCTGAGCGGGAAAGAAATAGACAAGGCCATCTCCATCACGCTTTGGGATACCGAGGAAGCGATGACTGCCAGCCGGCAGGAAGCAAACAAGATCCGCAAGGAGAACAGCGAGGCGGAAAAAACGCAGATCGTTGCGGTGGAAGAATTCGAAGTCACCGTGAGCAGTCTCAGCGACTGATATCGAGCCGCTCCAGCGCCCAGTTCCAGCGGATCAGCTCCTGCTCCAGCCTGACCGCAATACCGTAGGCGTCGCTGCGGAGCCCGTCGTAGAGCGCCGACTCCTCGGCGGTCAACCGGGTCAACACAGCTTTCGACGGCGACGGCTCACTGCCCCAGGCATCGCGGTGGGCCAGCAGCGTGGCTTCGTCCATCAGCAGGCTCACCACGTGCGGGTGGACCGCGCGGAGCTGGTCGAGGATCCGGAACCCATGGGTGTCCAGGTCGCCCCAGTAGAGGACCTCGCAGTTCCGCAGCCACCCGGCATCCCGCAGCGATGAGAACCCATAACCGCCCCCATAGACGGCCAGCGCGTCCGGGCGCTCCGGGACGGCCAGGAAGTTGACCAGGTTCTCGGTGATCATCACTGTGCTGGTGGGCAGCTGCAGGGTGCTGAACGCCTCCGCGGTGACGGTCAGGTCCCGCGCCTGGCCAAGCAGCTGCATGCCGGGATCCAGAAGGCGGAACCGGACCAGCTCGGGCGGATGCAGGAAGCCGTGCGCCGCAGCAAAGCGCGCCGCCGGCGTCCGGGCCGGGGTCAAGCCGAGCAACGAACCGGGCGCGGCCGGGGTCTCAGCCAGGCCCCCGTCCTCCTTGGCATCTGAAACATCAACAACGTCCGCCCGCAGCTCCGATGCCAGCTCGCCAACAACAGCCCGGTGGTTCTCGATGAACTTGGTGTGCACGCCGGGCAGGCTCAGCTGCCGGACGTAGAACCCCGGCTCGGGGTGGTCCCGCAGCCAGAGCGCCACCCGGGCAGCCGTCAGCACATCAGCCCCGAGCTCCAAAAGCTTCAACGGCCGCTTCAGCGCCCACCCGCGGAACGCAGGATCCAGTGCTGACAACCCGCCGGCAAGCTCCACAAACCGGGCGGCGTCCTTCATCCTGCCTGTAAAAGCGATCTCGTCCTCCACGGACGCGAACACCGCCGCGGCGGGCAGCTGGTTGGCCCCCACCGTGGTGCGGCCCACCTCCGCGGTTTCCAGGCTGAAATGCCCGACGGCGGCAGCCAGCTCAGCCGCCCACGCGCGGGCCGCCGCATAATCGCGTAAGAGAGCCACCGCCGTCGGACGCTTCAACGGACGACGGCGGGGGTACAGTCCGCCGGGTTCCAGCACCTCTCGCAGCAGCGCCCCGCTGCCCCAGGCCTTCCTCGACTGCGCCCGCAGGTCTGCCAGCGTGGTCCAGCCGAGACCGCGTGCGTCAGCCGGCACGCCGGTCCCGCTCGTCCCGGTACTCCTGGATGGTCATGTTCCGCAGCTGCGAATCGTCGCCGTTGGTGTTGGCCACGAAACCCACATGGGACACAAAAGGCTCGATGACGTGGATCTTCTGCAGGGGCGTGACGATCAGCAGCTGCAGCTTCATCCGCTGGAACAGCTCCAGCCCGTACCGGGCGGACTCGTCTGAGCCGCGGCCGAACGCCTCATCGATGACGACAAACCGGAAGCTCCGCCCGCTCCCCGCGTTCTTGCCCGCACTCTTGCCGGACGCCAGCCCGAACTGAAAGGCCAGGGCGGCCGCGAGGATGGTGTAGGCGAGCTTCTCCTTCTGGCCGCCGGACTTGCCGCCCGAGTCCGTGAAGTGCTCAAACTCCTCGCCGGTTTCGGTCCACTTCTCCGAGGCGGAAAACGTGAACCAGTTCCGGACATCCGTGACCTTGGCGGTCCAGCGCTCGTCGAGGGTGGTGTAGCCGTCGCGGCCCCGGAACCGCTCGATCAGGCGCGCCACCTGCAGGTACTTCTGCTCCGAGTACTGGTCGTCGTCGCCGATTGTCCCCTCCGAACAGGCGCGCAGGTCCATGCCGAACTGCCGCACGTCCAGGTCGGTGCTGTTCTGGTGCTCCAGCTGGATGTGCCGGCCGGCGTTGTACTCGATCCCGGCCAGGGAGAGGTTGATTTCGCCGATCCGGTTGACGATGTCCTGGCGGCGGCTGTCCAGGAACGCGTTGAACGCCACCACCTCGTGGATGGTGTTCTGGTTCAGCGACTCCTTGAAGTGGGCCTCGAAGCGCGGGAGATCGTTGCTGACCAGCTGCTCCAGCAGTTTGCCGAAGTCGCCGGCCGACTCGAGGGCGGCGTCGATCTCCGTGGTCTCGTTCGGGTACTTGTTCCGGAACTCGGCCATCAGCCGGACAGTCTTCTCGGCGGCCCGGGCGATCTGCTTGGACAGCGCGTCGATGGTGTCGGTCAGCCCGGACCGGACCGCACTTTCCACGGTGCCGGTGTTCTTGTAGGTGAGCGGTTTGCCGGCGAGTTCCGCGGCGGCGAGCCGGGCGACGGCGGACAGCACGCCGCCGTCGTCCGTCAACGGGGTCTCGTTCAGGACGCTGCGGCAGTCCTCGATCGCCTCGACGATGTCCTTGGCCGCGCCCTCGTTGGAGCCGATCCGGCGCTGGATGTCATCGGCCCGCACCTGCAGTCGTTCCAGTTTTCCGGTGAGCTCGGCTTCCTTCGCCGTCAGCTGCCGCAGCACGTCGCTGGTGGACTCCAGCTGGGCCTTTTCTGCCTTGAGCTCCTCGATGCGGCGTACGGTGAGCTGCCAGCTGAGCTCGGCGAAGTCCGAGACCGCCCCGATGATGCCCAGCTGCTGGTTCTGCCGGCCGATGGCGCCCAGGGATTCGTTGACCCGGGACAGCTGGCCAGCCACCACGCTGAGCTGGCCCTGGACCTCGTCCTGTTCGGCGCGGAAACGGCTGATCTTGTCCAGGTTGTCCCAGCCCAGGACATAGTTCCGGCGGTCAGACAGGTCCTGCCGGTCATCCTTCTCGTGCCGGCCGCGGCCGCCCTTGAGCTGGCCGTTGGCGGTCAGGGCCTTGGAGCGGCGGCGGAAGTCCTCGAGGGTGTCGCAGCAGAAATAGTCGAAGCGGCTGCTGAGCTCATCGAGCAGGAAATTGCGGAACGGCGTCCCCTGCTTGATGGCGATCTTCGCCGCCAGCGTGCCCGCCTCGGCCGGCTTCGGCGTGTACGATTCGCCGATCTTCAGGTACACGAGCCGGCCGCGAAGGTTGTTGCCGTCCACCCAGCCGCTCACAGCCGCATAGTGCTCCGACGGCACCAGCAGCGACAGGGCAAAGCCGCGCAGGGTGCGTTCGGCGGCGCCTTCCCAGGCCGCTTCGCCGTCGCGGACGCGCAGCAGCTCGCCGGCGTACGGCAGGTCAGATTCCTGGATGCCGGTCCCGTCGCAGAGCCGACGGCGGAGCTCCACCTGGGGGCGCGGCAGCAGGTTGGGGCGCGCCTGCAGGCTGGTCAGCTCCGCGGCGATGTCGGTGGCGCGTCCGGTGAGCACCGTGCGCGTCATGGTCAGTTCGGTGCGGCTATCCTGCACGTCGTTTGCTGTGGCGGCCAGTTCCTTTTCGACGTCGGCCAGCCGGGCCCGGTTGGCGTCGAACTGGACGCGGTCGGCCGGGGCCTGAAGACCGAGGTCCGCGGCAGCTTCGGCGTACTTTTCGAAGCGCACCCGCTGGGACCGGGACTCTTCGCCCAGCCGTGCGGCCTCGGCCTCGATGGCGGCCAGCCGGCCGCCGCCGTTGCTGCGGATGTCTTCCTTGACGGCGGCCAGGTCGAGGCGGAGCTGGGTGATTTCGGTGGCCAGCTTGCCGCTGTCCTCCTGCAGCCGCAGGCCGGTGTTCTGCAGTTCCGTCTGGTGCTCGATGCTCAGCTGCAGCTTCCGGTCCGTGAACCACGGGTGCAGCTGGTCCCGCTGTTGGCGGGCGAATTCATCGTCCCGGCTCAGGGCGGTGTGCTGGGCCGCGCCCTCGGTGATGGGGGTGAGCAGGGCGATCTGGTCCTTGGCGCGGAGGACGGCGTCGTGGGCTTTTTTCAGGTCGTCGAAGTGGTGGATGAGGTTGCCGATCCGGGCTTCGACGTCGTCTTCCTCGAGCATGTTGGTGCGCACGAAGTTGGTGATGTTCTCCACCTGCTTCATGGACACCGTGCGGTGGAACAGCTCCATGGCCTGATTGCCGCTGATGCCGAACTGCCGCTTGAACGCCGCCGCGTAGGGCTCGAAGGTTTCATGGATGGACGCCCCCGCGGCCCGGAGCTGCTTCTTCAGCTTCGCGGGGTCCTGGCCGAAGTTGGCGAAGTCCCCGGCGATGGACTGCTCGCCCTCCACCAGCGAGTAGAAGCGGTTCGGCTGGCCGGCTTCCTGGGTGGCCCAGAGGGTGATGGCCAGGGTGATTGACTTGCCCAGGACGGCGTTGTGGAAGACGCCCAGAACCACGGTGAGCTTGCCGGTGCCGCGCAGCGCCACGGGCTTGGAGTATTCGCCGCCGGCGCTCCGGGTGCTCTTGTGGAAACCCCTCACGTACGACATCAGGGTGCGTTCCTTCTTCTGTGCACCCGCCGCCTTGTTGTACTCGATCCTGTTGGCCGGAAGCAGCAGGGTGGTGATCGCATCCACCACTGTCGACTTCCCGGAGCCGATGTCGCCGGTCAGCAGGCTGTTCGAACCGTCCAGCCGGAACGTCCGCACCTCCTGATGGAAGGTGCCCCAGTTGAGCAGCTCCAGACGGTGCAGCCGGAACCCCGGGGGAGTGCCGGCGTCGTCCGCTTTTTCATCGAGGCTGAACAGCATCTCCTGCTGGTCAGTGGCGCCCTTAATGGCAGTGGCCGTGTCGGTGGTCATGTGCGGTCCTCTTCCTTGGGGCCGGTGGCGGTGGCTCCGGTGAGCGAGGCGCGGTAGTCGGCCAGCCGCGCGTCGAATTCCTCCAGCCACTGGGCATCCACATAGGCCTTCAGGATCCGGGCCACCTCGTAAGTGCCCGTCTGGCCACGCAGTTTCCGCAGGAAGCCCAGCTCCACGACCTTTTTGATGTTCGTGCCGAGCTGGTCCAGGATCCGAGCCTCGTTGCTGGATTCGGGCAGGAAGACGGCCACCATGTCCGCGATGTCCTGCTCGGTCATGATCAGGCGCAGTTCGCTGCTGTTGGTGTCGAATTCGAGCATCCGGCCGCGGAGCAGCGCCAGGAGGAGGCTGACGTTGAAGGTGAGCGGGCGGCGGGGGATCAGCCGCGGCAGCGTGCCGTCCGGGTCCTCGCGGGATTTCAGGAACGCGTAGCCCTCGGACTCGTCCAGGATCAGGTCAAGGCCCAGGACGGCCACGTAGTCGCGGACATGGGAGGACAGGCCCAGCAGCGACTGCCAGATCTTCTCGTCCGTCTCGGCGTAGACCACGCCTTTGAAGAGCTTGGTGACGACGCCGGGAAGTTCCTCCGGCGTGTGTGTTTCGGCTGCGTCTGTGGTGGTCATGCCGGCCTCACGAAGATGATCTGTTCGACGGTGGCTTCCCGGATGCTGCCGTCCGGGAGCTGCCAGGACAACTGCTGTGATTCGTCCGGGTTGATGGACGCCCAGTCCGATTCGGTGGCGAGCTGGTAGTAGGCCACGATCTCCGCCAGTCCCTGCGACAGAGGGTGCGCGGCCGCTACTTCGCCGAGGGTGGCCTGCTCGGCGCCGGCCAGGACGTCGTCGATATTGGACTTCAGCTGTTCCGTGTCCACATGGAACTGGCTGAAGAGGGCGCCGGCATCCACTTCTGCATCATTTGCCGCCACCACGACGTCGTCCACCATGATCCGGCGGCTCGGCTCATACAGTGGCCGTTCGAAGGGAAGCGCGACCTCGACGGACTGAGCCGCGATCTCCATAAAGACGCCCGACGGCGGCACCTCCCGGGTGCCCAGTGCGCCGGATTCGATGCTCCGGACGAGCTGCATGATGCGCTTGTTTTCCAGGAACACCTTGTCGTCCAGGAGCCGGCGCATCTGCTGCGAGAGCTGCCGGACAGTGGCCTGGGTCTGCTCGACGGCGGGTAGCCAGTCCTGGTGCAGATTGGTCACGGTGTGCAGGTTGTCCAGTTTGGCGAGGGCGTCGATCTGTGTGGCCCGCTGCAGCAGGTCCCGCAGTTCGGTGCGCAGCTGCGGGGACATCAGGTAGTCCCAGAAGCCCTGGAATGTGCGGCCCTGGAGGGAGCCGCTGATGTCCTGCTGGTTGGCGAAGATGGAGGCAAGCAACTCGCCCTGGGTGCCGTCCCAGGTGGCGATCTGTTCGCGGACCTGCCGGTCCAACTTCCGGAAATTCTGCTCCACCTCACGGAAATCGGAGAGCAGGTCCTTGGCCAGGGTGGTCAGCTGCTGGAAGTGGTCCAGGGCTTCCGGCGCAGTCATCACGCGGATGTTGCCGTCCTTGATCCGTTGCATCTCGGCGTCGATCCCGTCCCGCTGGCGCTGGAGCTCGGCGAGCCTTACCTCCGGGTCGGTCTCGGACTGCTGGACCAGGGCCTTCAGCACGGCGAAGATGCTGGTCAGCCTGGACTGGGTGGCCACGAAGTCCCGCCCGCTCAGGCTCTCCACCCAGCGGACCACGTCCTCGGCGGCGGCCGTGAGATCGTAGCGCGGCTCGTCCTGGCCCGGGACGTAGTATTTCCGCAGCCAGGCACGTTCCGGTGCCGCCCACTCGTCCAGGTACTCACCGGCCGGCCTAGGATACTTGTCCTCGCCGAAGACTTCACGGAGACCGAACAGGACATCATCGAGGTGGTCAATGAGCTCCTGCCGGCCGATGTCCCGTTGGTTGGGTCCGGTGAAGGCCTTGATGAAGAAGCTGACGGCCAACGGGGCGTTCTGTGCGCGGAGCAGGGACCACCCTGCGTGGTTCTCACGCAGTGCGTTGATGGCGTAGAAATCCATGGCGTCCTCATGCAGGGTGCTGTTATTCCTAAGCTACACGGGGACGGTGACAGTGATCGAACTTGTCGTCCCCGGTGATCGAGCCTGTCGAGATCCGGAAGCCCGGTGATCGAGCCTGTCGAGATCCAGGGTTTCGACAAGCTCAACCGCCAGGCGCACTCAACCGCCGGGGGACAGGACGTTGATGCCCGCATCGACGGCAGCAGCCCGGAGCTCGGCGTCATACGCCACCATTACGTCGGACTGCAGCCGGATGGCTGCGGCCAGATGTATGGCGTCGGCGCTTCGGAGCTTGCCGGGCAGGGCCGCCGCGTACATAAGGTCCGAACGGGCAACATCGACCAGGTTGATGGCGCCGAGGACCGTATTGACTGGCTCGCCGGGAAGTCCGCGGCGCTGGGCCGCGCAATGAAGTTCCGTATGGAGGAGCATCGAAGCCACCAGCTGGTGGCCCTGGGCTGCCGCGGTTGAGAGGTAATGGGCGGCCGCGGATGATTCTGGCTCTTCGATCACCAGCTTGAGGACAGCCGACGTGTCCAGGTAGATGATCACCGGTCCCCGCGGAGGTCAGCCAAGATCCCAGCAGTGCCGGCTTCGGACGGGACGCGCGGCAGCGTCTGGAAATCGACCGGCCCCTTGGCGGCTGGACGTACCTGGCCCGCCAGCAGCAACCGCTCAAAGGGCGACGCCGACGGCGGAATCAAGGTTGCGGCGATCTCGCCGTTGTTCGTGACGTCGATGGTTTCGCCGTTTTTAACGCGCTCCAGGATTTTGCTGCTCTGGTTGCGCAGTTCCCGGTGTGGAATGGTCGCCATGGTTACCTCCGTAGCAAGCGTAGCAACTGCTGCGTCTGAGCGTAAGGCTCAACCACCGTGGGTTTCGACAGGCTCAACCACCGCCTGCTCCCAGTGCCGCCGGAGCAATTCAGCCAGCCGCTCGGGCTCGATCCGGTGTGGCGGATCGAAATGGTGGCGCTTGGGGAACACTTCCAGGTGGAAGTCCGGGAAGAAGACCCTGGACAGCCGGCTGGCGATATCGCCGTAGTCATGGGGATTGCTCAGGCCGCCCAAGGCGAAGTAGACGGGCTGGCGAAAGGCAGCCAAACGCGCCCTCTCCAGGTCATAGTTTTTGAAGGTCCGCAGGAACGCCCTGATACCCGCCGGCCGGTTGGCCATCCACGGCGGCGGGGGATCCGGCGGCGGCGGAAGGACGACGTCGGGCTTAACTCCCAGCCTCATGAAGGCGGACATGAACTGCTCCGGCGGGAGGGTTTCCAACTGCTCGTACTTCTTCCGGAGCTCCGTGTACGCAGGGCTCCAGTCCCAGTTCCCGGCCCAGGCAGGTTCCAGCAGCGCCAGGCTCAGCAGCCTGCCCGGGTGCTTGGCAGCGAACGCCAGCGCCGCCGCGCCGCCACCTGAATAGCCCGCCAGATGGAACGTCTCCCATCCCCGGGTATCGGCTTCGCGCAGCACGCCGTCGATCTCTGTGTCCAGGCTCCAGTCCGCCGGCGGCCCATCGTCCGCGTAGAGCGCGAGATCCTTGGCGATTGCCTGGACATCCGGCCCGAGGGCTGCGATGAGTCCGCCGAAGGCGGCCTGGGCGGGGAGTACAGCGCCCGGTAGAAGGATGGCCCGAATTGGTCCCATGGGAGAACGGTACGCCTGGGTTTCGACAGGCTCAACCACCGGATACTGGAGGCTCAACCACCCGTCTCGTTGGCCGGTGGTAAATGGTTCGGAAAATCTCCTGTAGTGTTGATCCTGTTGTTGTGTTTATGCGGTTGGTAGTTCAGGCAGTACGCGCGGTCGAAAGTCCGCGTCTTTCTGAAGTAGCGGTTTTGAACACCCCACACCGGAGGACCCGAAAGTCGGGACTTTTCCTCCACCTTCACGAAGGACAAAAATAATGGCTACTGGTACCGTCAAATGGTTTAACGCTGAAAAGGGCTTCGGCTTCATTTCCCCCGATGACTCCTCACAGGACGTTTTCGCTCACTACTCCGCGATCGCCTCTTCCGGCTTCCGCTCACTCGAAGAGAACCAGAAGGTTTCCTTCGAAACCGAGCAGGGCCCCAAGGGTCCCCAGGCCGTCAACATCCAGGCACTCTAATTCTTTAGAGATTCTGGGGCCTTAGGGTTTCATTTTCAAAGCAGGGCCGGTCATTAGACCGGCCCTGCTTTTGTTAACCCGGATGTGCTTCAAAGCGCCCGACTGGCAACTTCCGAGAAACCCCTTCAAGATAGTCAGTGGGCAAGCAGGGGGGTGATCGAGTCCATCCCGCCGCACAGAGAGGCCCGCACTTCGTGCCAATACCAAAACGTCAACTCAGTCCGCTGATCCGCAAGTTCGTCAACGGCAGCCGCCCCGCCCAGGCAGAGACCAGAGGCCTCGGCGAGCTCAATCCGGTGGAGCCCGCCGCCCGCCGGGAGGGGCTGCCCGTACTGGGCGATGACCAGGTCTATGTGATGAAATACGGGACGGTCTATCACACGGCGTGGTGTCCGGTGGTGGCCGACTGCTGGGACCACGCCCCCAGAAGACTGCTAGTGACCCTGTTGGCCGCTGTGGGGGAGCGAACCCGGTGCGCGGAATGCAACCGGCACGCGAAGGCAGCCAGGGCGTCAGCTGCGCAGGAATACCACCAGCAAGCCCGGCCCACCCCCGAACCCCCACCGCCTGACGCCGTGGTCCCGCTGAAAGTCATTGGGCTGGCCCATGGGATACTCTTCCTGGCCGCAGGGCAGGAATATCGGGAACGTTTTAAGGAAACCGCCGTGGAGCCGGCTACCCCGCTGTGGGTGGACGGGCGGCGTGACGGCATGGTGGTGCGGCTGGACTCCGCCAGCGACGAACCACTCGTGCTTGTCCAGTTGGACCCCCGCGCCACGTTCCGGAACGGTCCGTACCAGGTGCGCCTGCGTCATCCGCTGCGGCGGTCGGCCACCAAACCCTATGCGGTTGAGTCAGTTGAGTCAGTTGAGTCCGTTGAGCCTGCACCATGACGGATCCCCGCCCGCACCCTGCAGGACTGCCTCCATGCAACTTTCCGTTCCCGCCTTCGGCTGGGAAAACAGCCACCTCTACGCCATCCGCTGGGAGGACCGCGCCGGAAAGCCGCGGGAGATTGTGGGTCCCCAGGACCTCACGGAAGATCTGGACGCAGAGCCGGCTCCGGCGTCGTCCTTTCCGAACTGCTGGATGCCCAAAAACCGGGAAGCGCGCTGGAATACAAGTACGACTTTGGCGATAGCTGGACGCATCACGTGGAGGTGTTTGGTTCAGCGGACCTTCCGGCCGGGGAACTGCTGTGCGTCGACGGCCCCAACCGCGGACCCGTGGAGGACTTCGGCGGGCCCCGCGGTTACCAGCGACTGCTGCAGATCGTCGCGGACCCGGAGCATCCGGAGCATCCGGAACACGCGGATGCGCCATGCTGGCCACCGGGTTTGTCACCCGGTCCGGCCATCCCATCCCGGACGAGTGGGTCAGCGACATCAACCGCGTGGTGCGTCTGAACTTCGAGTGCCTGCACCTGACGGCGCCCAAAGTGGGGCCTCTTGACAGGGCACTGCTAACCGACGGCGGCGTGAAGTTCCTGCTGGCGGTCCAGGCTGTGGGCCGCTTGGTTTAGGTTTCTACAGGCTCAACCACCGGAGGTTGGCAGGCTCAATCCCCGGTCACTCGTCCGGGTTCGGATTGCGTACGTCCTTTTCGCCGATATCCGCAGCACCCAGCGCGGCCGCGGCCGGGCTGTGCGTGGTTTCGTGCGCGCGGACGCTGAGCTCCGGGTGGTGGAGGTCCAGGGCGGGACGCTCTGAACGGATCCGGGGCAGGGACGTGAAGTTGTGGCGCGGCGGCGGGCAGGACGTGGCCCATTCGAGCGAGGCGCCGAAGCCCCACGGGTCATCCACCTCAACGCGCTCTGAGCTGCGCCACGTGATGTAGACGTTCCAGAAGAACGGAATCATCGAGGCGCCGAGAAGGTATGACGAGATGGTGGAGAACTGGTTCATCCAGGCGAAGTTGTCCTCCACCAGGTAGTCGGCGTAGCGGCGGGGCATGCCCATGACCCCTAGCCAGTGCTGGATCAGGAAGGTTCCGTGGAATCCCAGGAACAGCATCCAGAAGTGGATCTTTCCGAGGCGCTCGTTGAGCATTTTGCCGGTGAATTTTGGCCACCAGAAGTAGAAGCCTGCGAACATCGCGAACACCACGGTGCCGAACACCACGTAGTGGAAGTGCGCCACGACAAAGTACGAATCGGAGACGTGGAAGTCCAGCGGCGGGGAGGAGAGGATGATCCCGGTCAGGCCGCCGAAGAGGAACGTGATGAGGAAACCGAGGCTCCAGAGCATGGGGGTTTCGAAGGTGAGGGATCCGCCCCACATGGTGCCGATCCAGTTGAAGAATTTCACGCCGGTAGGTACGGCGATGAGCATGGTCATGAAGGCGAAGAACGGCAGCAGTACCGAACCGGTCACGTACATGTGGTGTGCCCACACGGTCATGGACAGGGCTGCAATGGCGATGGTCGCGTAGACAAGGCCCTTGTAGCCGAAGATCGGCTTGCGGCTGAAGACCGGGAAGATCTCGGACACAATGCCGAAGAACGGCAGCGCAATGATGTACACCTCGGGGTGTCCGAAGAACCAGAACAGGTGCTGCCACAGAACCGCGCCGCCGTTCTCCGGATCATAGATGTGGGCACCGAACTTACGGTCCGCCCCCAGGGCAAACAGTGCTGCGGCGAGCGGCGGGAAGGCCATGATCACCAGGATGGCCGTGACCAGCGTGTTCCAGGTGAAGATGGGCATCCGCCACATGGTCAGGCCGGGGGCGCGCATGCAGATGATGGTGGTGATGAAGTTGACGGCGCCCAGGATGGTGCCGAATCCGGACAGTGCCAGGCCGAAGACCCACAAGTCACCGCCGACGCCGGGAGTGAATGTGGTGTTGTTCAATGGCGCGTAGGCGAACCAGCCGAACGCCGCAGCGCCCTGCGGGGTGATGAAGCCCGAGACGGCGATGGTGGAGCCGAAGAGGAAGAACCAGAAGGCCAGGGCGTTCAGTCGCGGGAAGGCGACGTCGGGGGCGCCGATCTGCAGCGGCATGATGACATTGCCGAAGCCGGCGAACAGCGGGGTGGCGAACATCAGCAGCATCATGGTGCCGTGCATCGTGAACAGCTGGTTGTACTGCTCCTTGGTCTGCAGGATCTGCATGCCAGGTTCGAAGAGCTCGGCCCGGATCAGCAGGGCCATAACTCCAGCCAGGCAGAAGAAGACGAACGACGTGATCAGGTACATGTACCCGATGACCTTGTGGTCAGTGGACGTGATCCAGCTGACCACCATGGCGCCTTTGCGCCGGGGTACTACCGCAGGAGCAGCGGTTGAGCCGGTCCCCATTCGTGAATGTCCAGTGATGGCCATCTTCCACCTCACAGATACTTCTGCATGACAGCTATGGGCCCTTTGCATGAGCCCCTAATTGCAGGCTACTCACTAACGCGGCATCCCGAAAGAGTCAGTGCAGGCCCATCGCGTTCCGGACCTCGTCCAGGATGTGGTGGACGGCGGTCTCCGCCCCCACCGCGTCTCCACGGGCCACCGCTGCAGCAACATCCTCGTGGGCCTGTAAGGCTTCGTTCCGCGGTTTGAAGGGCATCAGGCCCTGCTGGGTCCGGCTGGTGAGCACCTCGGCCACCATGCCTTCCAACGCGGTGAACATCTCATTGCCGCAGCTTTGGAGCAGCAGGCAGTGGAACTCGATGTCGACGGCCAGGAACGCCTCGAGTTCGCCGGCCTCACCCAGTCGCCGCAGCTCTGCAGCCAGGGCAACCAGCTTGGCCCGTTCCGCGGCGCTCGCCCGGCGGGCAGCACCTGCGGCTGCAATGGGCTCGACGGCGATGCGCAGCTCCGTGAGGCTGCTGTACTGAATATCGCGCCGGACAGAGCCCAGGCGCCAGCGCACCAGCTTGGGATCGAAGACATTCCACAGCCTGCGCTCCTGGACCACGATGCCCACCCGCCGGCGCGAATACACCAGGTTCATGGACTCCAGGACCTTCATGGTGTCCCGTGCAACGGTGCGGGAAATGCCGTACTCCCGCTGCAGGCCCTCAAGGGTCAGCCGGCTGCCCGGAGGCAGGCTCCCTGCCGCGATGGCGACGCCAACCGCCTCGAGAACGCGTTCATGCATGGCGGGGGAGGCCCCGCCGTCGTGCGCGTCATCCGCGTCCGGTGGTGTCGCCGTCGACATCTTTCCTGCTTTCCTCTGCGCCTGTGCGCCCTCCAATCGTACCGATAAATTCCCAAAGGTATGACTTGTGACACCAAAAGATAGTATCTATGGTTAGAAATGGTGATACCTTATCTCCCGGCGCAGTTCCGTGTGGGATGCGCAATGAGCTTTCTTCATTTAGCCAACGGCGTCTTCTTCGGAGGTAAAATATGCGGTATCCAGCCACGCACCTGGTGGTGATGGGCGTTGCCGGTTCCGGCAAGTCCACCATTGCGGCAGCTCTTTCCCAGCAGCTTGGCTGGGCCTGTGCCGAAGCGGACGAGTTCCACCCCCAGTCCAACATCGACAAGATGACCCAGGGCATTCCCCTGCAGGACGGGGACCGCTGGCCCTGGCTGCGGGAAATCCAGGGCTGGATGACCGCCCATGCCGCTGCCGGGAAGAGCACCGTGCTCACCTGCTCCGCCCTTAAGCAGAGCTACCGTGAGCTGCTCTCCGACGCGCAGGGACGGGTCCTGTTCATCCACCTCGACGGCGGGGCCGACCTGATCGGCCAGCGCATGCAGGGCCGCGAAGGCCACTTTATGCCGTCCACGCTCCTGCCCAGCCAGCTGGCCACCCTGGAACCGCTGACCGGCAACGAACTTGCCGCCGGCAGCCAACGCCTGGACATCTCCAATTCCCCGGAGGAGATCGTCACCGCCGTTCTGGCTGGCCTCGAGCTTCCCGGCCTCACGCTTCCCGCCCAGGCGGAGCTCAGCGCCTGCTGAGCCCAATTTTCCCCAATCCCCAAGTAGTTCTGTTTCAAAGGAGAATCATGGTCATCGAAGGATGGACCCAAACGCTGGGCGCAGGACCTCTGCTGCTCATCGCCGCGGCATCGATTGTTGTGCTGCTGTTCCTGATCATCAAGCTGCGGATGCACGCACTCGTCGCCCTGATCGTGATCAGCCTCGCCACCGCATTCGCCACCGGAATCCCCGCCAACCAGGTAGTTCCTGTGCTGATCAACGGGTTCGGCACAACCTTGGGCACCGTGGCCCTCCTCGTGGGCCTGGGCGCCATGCTCGGCCGCATCGTTGAGACCAGCGGCGGCGCCAAGGTGCTGGCCGACTACCTGATCGGCGTGTTCGGCGAAAAGCGTGCCCCGTTCGCCCTGGGCCTCGCCTCCCTGATCTTCGGCTTCCCCATCTTCTTCGACGCCGGCCTGGTGGTCATGCTGCCCGTCGTCTTCGCCGTGGCCC
Organism: Pseudarthrobacter sp. MDT1-22; assembly: GCF_054511035.1. Lineage (NCBI taxonomy): Bacteria > Bacillati > Actinomycetota > Actinomycetes > Micrococcales > Micrococcaceae > Pseudarthrobacter > Pseudarthrobacter sp. MDT1-22. The sequence continues at coordinate 69,587 of NZ_JBTNDK010000006.1, forward strand.
ACCGCCTGGGCGGGGGAGTGCTGCGCTACGGCCTCCCGGCCGCCGGTGCGTTCTCCGTGATGCACATCTTCCTCCCGCCGCACCCCGGCCCGGTCTCCGCTGCTGCCTTCTTTGATGCCAACATCGGCCTGGTCCTGATCGCCGGCCTCATCACCGCCATCCCCACCTGGTACGTCACCGCCTACCTGTTCGGCCTCTGGACCGGCAAGAAGCTGGTCCTCCCGGTGCCGGAAATCCTGGGCCACGCCAGCGCTGAAGCCGAGTCCCACCCGCCGCGCTTCCGCACCATCATCGGCCTGCTGCTCCTGCCGCTCGTCCTGATCTTCATCAACACCGGCCTGAACACCCTTGCGTCCTCCGGCGTGCTGTCCGACTCGGTCAAGAGCGAGCAGTGGTTCCAGGTCCTGCGCACCATCGGTGAAACCCCGGTGGCCCTGCTGATCGCCGTACTGGTGGCCGTGTTTGTCCTGGGCGCCCGCCGCGGCAAGGACGCTGGCGCCATCGAGAAGCTGCTCGAATCCTCGCTGGGGCCGGTCTGCTCCGTCATCCTGATCACCGGCGCCGGCGGCATGTTCGGCGGTGTCCTCCGTGCCTCCGGCATTGGCGACGCACTGGCCGATGTCCTGGGCAACCTGGGCATCCCGCTGATCCTGGCCGGCTTCCTGATCGCCGCCATCCTGCGCATCGCCCAGGGTTCCGCCACCGTGGCCCTGACCACCACCGCTGGCCTGATCGCCCCGGCAGTGGCCACCGCCGGACTGACCGGCATGCAGATCGCCGCCCTGGTTATTGCCGTGGCAGCAGGCTCCGTGGTGGTCTCCCACGTCAACGACTCCGGCTTCTGGCTGGTGGGCCGCTTCTTCGGCATGGACGTCAAGACCACCCTGCGGACCTGGACCGTCATGGAAACCCTCATCGGCGTGATGGGCTTCGCCATCGCCGCGGTCCTCTTCCTGCTCGCTGGCGTGGCGGGTTAGCGCTCTGACTCCAGCCACGGCTGACTGAAGTACGACGGCGGGGCGTCCAGAGAAATTCTGGGCGCCCCGCCGTCGTCGTACTCCTGGTCCGCCGCTACTTGCGCGGTTTGGCCGCCTTGGGCGCTTTCGGCGGGAGCTGCGCGACGTACTCGAAGGCCTTCTCCAGCCAGGCGCTTGCCCGCGCGTCGTCGCCGTCGCCCTCGGCGTTCCAGACCTCCGGCAGTCCGGTGTAGCCGCCCATCGGCCGCTCCGCCGGGCCGAACGGGACGGTCCGCTCCGTGCTTTCGAGCACCTGCCTGTCGGCGTCGGAGAGCTTCACCCCGATGGTGGAACCGAACAGTCCGGCGAACATGTTGCCGTTGACGAAGGCGCCCAGGTTGCCGAACATCGGCTTGACGACCACCTCGGGGTTGTCCGGCACTACTGAGCGGAACCGCTCCTTGGCTTCGTCGGACGCTTTGGCCATCTCCATGGTGCTTCTCCCAGGGTTGCGGTGTGATTCTTTGTGCAGCTTATGCCCGCTCAGTCGACTGGGACAGAATTTCCGTACCGCTAGGCTTGCAGGAGTCCGCACTCACCTCCCAGGTTCCCACCTCAACCAAAGGACACCCCTTGACCCAACGCACCATCGTGATCACCGGCGCCAGCGACGGCATCGGCGCGGCAGCCGCGCGGACGCTGACGCAGGCAGGCGACCGGGTGGTCGTCGTCGGCCGTTCCGAGGAGAAGACGCAGGCCATCGCGAAGGAGCTCAATGCCGACTATTTCGTCAGCGACTTCGCCGACCTGGATCAGGTCCGCACGCTCGCCGCGCAGCTGAAGGACGACTACGAGCGGATCGACGTCCTGGCCAATAACGCCGGCGGCATCATGGGCAAGCACCAGCTCACCGTGGACGGCAACGAGTCCACCTTCCAGATCAACCACCTGGCGCCGTTCCTGCTCACCACCGAGCTGATGGACGTCCTCACCGCCAGCAACGCCAAGGTCATCAACACCGCCAGCGCGGCCAACGGCTTCGGCAAAATGGACCTCTTCGACCTCAAATCGGAGCACACCTACTCCACCAACCGCGCCTACGGCACCGCCAAACTCGCCAACATCCTCTTCACCTCCGAGCTGCACCGCCGCTTCGGCGAGCACGGAATCACGACGGCGGCGTTCCACCCGGGCGTGGTCCGCACCAACTTCGCGGCAGAGTCCACCAGCCCCATGCGGCACGCCTACAAGACGCTCCTCAACCGCTTTATGCTCACCCCGGACCAGGGCGCCGACACCCTCCTCTGGCTCAGCAACGGCACCGCCGGCACCGACTGGATCTCCGGCGCCTACTACGCCAAGCGCGCCCTGGCCAAGGCCAACGCACAGGCGTACGACGCCGAGCTGGCGCAGGGTTTGTGGGAGGCCAGCGAGGCGCTCGTCGCCCGCTAGGTTCTGGCGTGCCGGGTTCAGGATCCCAACTAGGTAGCGCTAACTGTCGTTATGGGGCCTCAAAACGACAGTTAGCGCTACCTAGTTGGGCTGGACCGGGCCTGAACCGAGTCAGCGTGCCCGCTCGACGTCGGCGGCGCTTTCTGTCTCCCCGCGTTCGCTGAGCCCGGCCACGACGCCTTCCACATCCGCCGCGGACCGGTTCTGGCTCAGCTTGGTCTTCGCCTCAATCCTGGTGATGACCAGTTCAATGCCCACAATGGCGCGCAGCTGGCCCGAGATATAGCGCTCCGGCGCGTCATCCACGCTCCACGGGTGCTCGAAGTCTGCTTCGTTGATGTTGGTCAGCCGCCTGACCTGGCCGGCGATCCAGGCCGGGTCGTCATGGATCACGAGCTGGCCGTACATGTGTGCCGTGGAGTAGTTCCACGTGGGCACAACGCGTCCGTGCTCGGCCTTGGACGCATACCAGGACGGCGAAATGTAGGCGTCCGCGCCCTGGACGATCATGAGGGATTCCCCGATGGCCGGTTCGGACCACTGGGGGTTGTTCCTGGCGACGTGCGTGTGCAGCGCGCCGTGTTCGCCCACCGAGGGGTCGTAAACAAACGGCAGCAGCGTGGCGAGCAGGCCTCCCGGCGTCATGGTGACCAGGTTCGCTGCGCCGGGCCTCGTGAGTAGTTCCTGGATGGCGTCGGGGCCGGCTTCGAAATGGGCTGGCGTGTACATGGTGCTAATCCTTTGCAGGTTCGAGGGTTCTTGTGGCGAGAGGCTCGGCAGGGTGAGGGACGGCGGGCTGCGAGGATGCCGGCTTGAGCCGGACCCGGACCGCGGCGCCCGCGCAGAGGATGACAGCCAGGCCGCCGACGATCGTGCTCCACGTCAGCGACTCGCCGAGCAGTAGGCCCGCCCAGCAGATGCTCAGCACGGGCTGGACAAGCTGGGTCTGGCTGACCTGCGCCATGGGGCCGATGGCCAGCCCGCGGTACCAGGCGAAGAAGCCGAGGAACATGCTGACCACGCCGAGGTACGCAAAGGCCAGCCACTGGACCGGTGTGCCCGACGGCGGCTGCTGCGCCACGGACACCGCCACCATGATCACCATCAGCGGCGACGCCAGCACGAGCGCCCACGACACCGTCTGCCAGGCGCCGAGCTCGCGGGCCAGCAGGCCGCCCTCCGCGTAGCCGATGGCCGCGGCCACCACCGCGCCCAGGAGCAGCAGGTCCGCCGAGTGCAGCTGCCCGAATCCGCCGGACTGCATGGAGGCGAAGGCGATGGCCGCCAGCGCTCCCACGCCGGTGATGGGCCAGAACGCCAGGCGTGGACGCTCGCGCCCCCGAAGAACTGCAGCTACTGCCGTCGCGGCGGGCAACAGGGCGATCACTACGGCGCCGTGGCTGGCCGGTGTGGTGGTGAGTGCAAAGGAGGTCAGCAGGGGAAACCCGACGACGATGCCGCCGGCCACCACCGCGAGGCGGACCCACTGCGTGCCGCGGGGTAGCCGCTGCCGGGTGACGGCGAGCGCGAAGGCGGCGAGGATGGCGGCTACCACCGCACGGCCCGACCCGATAAACAGCGGGGACAGGGACTCGACGGCCACCTTCGTGAAAGGAACCGTGAAGGAGAAGGCCGCTACTCCCGCGAGACCCCACCAGAGGCCGATGGGCTGGCGGGACGGTATCACTGGCCGAATAAGTGTAGTAGCGCTACTATTGTCTCTCATGAACAACGATAGCAGTTCCCGGATTGTGGCGCACCTGAAGAAATGGATTTCTTCGGCCGCGCCCGGTGCGAAGCTGCCCTCCACGCGCTCGTTGGTGGCCGAGTACCAGGCCAGTCCCGTCACGGTGCAGAAGGCGCTGCAGACGCTCACGGCACAGGGACTGATCGAGAGCCGGCCCGGCGTCGGGACCTTTGTGCGCGCCGTCCGGAGCGCCCGTCCCTCCGACTACGGCTGGCAGACGGCGGCCCTCCGTTCCCCGCTGGCGCCCCCGCCCCCGGCGTCCAGCACCATGCGCAACGTGGCCAACGATGCCATCTCCTTCCACTCCGGCTACCCGGACCGCGAACTCCTGCCCGAGCGGCTGGTGCGGGCCGCTATTGCCCGGGCAGCCCGCGGTGACGCTGCCTTGTTCCGTCCGCCCGCGGCCGGAATGCCCGAACTGCAGTCGTGGTTCGCGCACGAACTCGGTGCCTCCACACCGGCCGGGACCACCCCGCCGAACCCGAGCGACGTCGTCGTACTCCCGGGAAGCCAAAGCGGGCTGAGCTCCATCTTCAGCGCGCTCGCCGGCCGCGGACAGCCGCTGCTCATGGAATCGCCGTCCTATTGGGGCGCCATCCTGGCCGCAGCGCAGGCCGGCGTGCGCGTTGTCCCGGTGCCCAGCGGACCGGACGGACCGGACCCGGCGGAGCTGGCCCGCGCCTTTGACGAGTCCGGGGCGCGGCTGTTCTACGCGCAGCCCAACTACGCCAACCCCACGGGCGCGCAGTGGTCTGCCGAACGGCGTGAACAGGTCCTGGACGTGGTCCGCGCGAAGGGGGCGTTCCTTGTGGAGGACGACTGGGCGCACGATTTCGGCATCACCTCCAACCCCGTGCCCGTCGCCTCCCGCGACGACTCCGGCCACGTGGTCTACCTGCGCTCGCTGACCAAGAGCGTGTCACCGTCGATCCGCGTCGCCGCGGTCATCGCCCGCGGCCCGGCGCGGGAGCGCATCCTGGCGGACCGGGCGGCCGAATCGATGTACGTCAGCGGGCTGCTCCAGGCGGCAGCGCTCGACGTCGTGACGCAGCCCGGGTGGCAGACGCACCTTCGCAGCCTCCGCCACCAGCTCGAATCACGCCGGGACCTGCTGGTCACCAGCCTGCGCCAGCACGCCCCGCAGGCGCATATCGAGCAGGTGCCCAAGGGCGGCCTGAACCTGTGGGCGCGGCTGCCCGACGGGACCGACCTCGAACGGCTGACCCGCGATTGTGAAACCGCCGGGGTGATCATCGCCGGGGGAAACGAATGGTTCCCGGCCGAACCGGCAGGCCCGTTCATCCGGCTTAACTACTCGGGGACAAATCCGGGCGCCTTTCCCGAGGGCGCCCGGATTATCGGCCAGGCACTGGAACGCAACGGGGCCTAGGCCTCAGCTGGCCAGTTTGGCGCAGACATCAACCGCCGATCCCTTGGTACTCACCAACGTGAATATTCCTGTAACAAGGTCGACGTTGAAGACGATCCTTCCGACATACTGAGTGGTGGACGGTCCGGCTGGCACGTCACCTGGGAACATGACGAGCCCTTGATGACCCGTGGCCGTGTAGGTCAGGGTATCGTCCGGGTTGACCTTGATTGACGTCACTGATCCATCGGTCCGGAACGTGACTGACTTGCCCGCAACCGGATTCCCTAGGTCCGTTCCATAGTTGGTGTAGGTGAGGAGGACGCCCTTGCCTGCCGTGAGGATTCGAACGATGTTGCCGTCCTTGTCGAAGAATTCCTTGGTGTGAAGTTTGCCTCCCGTCCCACTCACCCCGAGGTTGAAGTCGGCACATCCGACTCCGACCGGGAGGATTAACGGTTCGTCGGCCAAGGCCGGCTGCGCGGGTGCCACAAGGGCTGCTGCTGCAAAGGCCGACAACGCCAGTCCGCGAGTAATGCTGTTTGTTTTCATGGGATTTCCTTTCGAACGTATATCGGGTGGGTGAATCAAGCGTGGCTCCCGGGCCTTAACCGGTCCTTAATCGCGGACGGGACTCCCCGAGGACTCTGGACCCTCTGCCCGCCGCAGGAGCATGATGGGGTTGATGTGGCTCCTCGGGGCCATCTCGTGTCAGGGCGGGCATATGGGCTCGCTGGTCGATGAGCTCCGCGGTACCGGGCCGACCAGGTCCGGGCCAGCGGCCGGTCGGTGAGGGGTGCTTGGCGATGGGCGCACTGTGGATCAGGACCCTGGGCCCTCTGGAAGTTGTTGCCGACGGGGCGCCGGTCATTGTGGGCAGCGGGAAGCTGCGGATCGTCCTGGAATGCCTGGCCCTGCGGGCAAACTCGGTGGTCTCCACTGACTTCCTGACTGAAGCCGTCTGGGACGGCCGCCCGCCCGCGCAGCCGGGCCCGCAGCTGCAGGTGTACGTGGCCAACCTGCGGCGCCTGCTCCAACCGGACCGGTCCAAGGGGATTGCTTCCCAGCGCCTGGCAAGCCGGCCGGGCGGTTACCTGCTGACAGTCACCGAGGACGAGCTCGACCTCCTGCAGTTCCGTGAACACGTCACCGCCGGTGAACTGGCCGTGCAGGCAGGAGATTTGGCCGGAGGCACCGAATATCTGCGCCAGGCTGTAGAGCTCTTCAAAGGGGCCGCCTTCCCGGACCTTGCCGACGTCGAGCTTCTGCGCCCGGACCTGGACGCACTGGAGGAAGCCCAGCTGGACGCGCACCAGGACCTCATCGACGTCGAGCTCGCTTTGGGCCGACACGGCACTTTGGTGGGGGAACTGCAGCGGCTCGTGTCCCGGCATCCATACCGGGAACGCCTGTGGGCCTCACTTGCGCTCGCCTTGTACCGCTCTGACCGGCAGGCCGATGCTTTGGCGGCATGCCGTAAAGCGCGGAGCATCTTCGTCGAGGAACTGGGTATTGATCCCGGTGCACGCCTGCAGGAACTGGAAGGCCAGGTCCTTCGGCAGGAAGCCTTGCTTGCGGCCCCCGCCGCTGACGGACACCGCAGGATCAGGCAACGGCTGGACAACCTCCCGGCCGAACTCACCCCGCTGGTCGGGCGGGAGGCAGAAATAAGAGAGCTGTGCTCAATGTATGCCGCGGAGGGGTGCAGGCTGGTTACCGTAACGGGCGCCGGCGGGACCGGCAAGACCAGGTTGGCCTTGGCAGCAGCGGCCCAGCTCGGTGAGCGAATGGCCGACGGCGTGGGCTGGGTCAATCTCGCCCCGCTCACCCAGACTCAACAAGTGCCGGCCGCCATAGTTGCTGCGCTCGGCTTGCAGGACCGGGCCGGAGAAGACCCGCTGAAGGTCGCGGCTCGCTTCTTACACTCGCGCCGGCTGTTGTTGGTCCTGGACAATTTCGAACATCTGGAGGAGGCGTGGCCGGTGGTGCTTGGCATGCTCACCGCCGCCCCCGACCTGCGGATTATGACCACCAGCCGACGAAGACTGGGACTGCGCGCCGAATACGAATATGAGCTCGCACCGTTGGCCCTGCCCCCGATTGACCAGCCCCTCCCGCCGACACTGCTACGGGAGGTGCCGGCCGTGAAGCTGCTCCTGGCCCGTGGCCGGGCAGTCCGTCCGCATTTCGATCTTAACCACGGCAACGCGGCTGTTCTCACCCGTCTGTGCCACCGCCTGGACGGCCTTCCGCTGGCAATCGAACTGGCAGCCGCCCAGTTGCGGGATCACAGTGAGGCTGAGCTCCTGGACGACTTGGAGGTCAGCCTTGCCGCGCTGCCGGCAGCCTTCCGCGACCTTCCGGACCGCCAGCGGACCGTCACGGCCACGATCGAGTGGAGCCACCAACTGTTGCGTAAGGCTGAGCGGCGGCTGTTCGATCAGCTCGGCGTCTTCGCTGCTGATCCGACTATGGCGGCAGTCAATAGCATCTGTGGTCAGCCTCCGGGCACGGAAACGATGCCTGAAGACTTGCTCATCTCCCTAGCCCGCCATAGCCTGCTGCATCGCTATACCGATCCCGCGGGACAAAGCCGCGTGTCGATGCTGCATTCGATTCGCGAGTTTGCCCGTGACCGGCTCCGGGTGCTCAACGATGGGTCGGCCGTTCGGCGCCGGCATGCCGAGTACTACCTCGGCCTCGCTGAGTCTGTCGGCCCACAGCTGTGGGGGCGCGAGCAAGTGGACGCCTTCCGGCTGCTGAATGCTGATACACCGGATTTACGCGCCGCACTGTTGTGGGCAACGGGGCCGGATGGCTCCACGGACCTGGCGCTTCGAATGGTCGGGCAACTCTGGCATTACTGGGAGCTCACCGAGGACGTGGCCGAGCAATGCGAGATCGCTCTCAAGCTGGTCGCGGGCACACCCGACGCTCCACCTTCGCTCCAAGCCCCTGCACTCAGTGGAGCAGCGACTCTGTGTTGGCTCCTCGGTCGCAACGACGCGGCGGCCGACCTTCACCACCGCGCGCTTGAGGCATTCCAGAGCGCTGGCAACGACGAAGGCGCCGCCTGGACCACGATGTGCCTGGCAGTGCAGGCGATGGAGATCAACGACACTATCACCGCCCACCGACTCGCTGCAGAAGCATTGGCCATACCTCATGCCAGCCCCCGGACTCGCGCTGCCGCATTCGTTGTTCTGGAGCGGTTAGCCTTCTACGCCGGTGACCACGCGCGAGCCCTTGACCTGAGCCGCGAGAGCGTCAGGCTTGTACGACCGCTCGGCGATCGATGGGCCCTCGGGGTAGTTTTGACTAACCTGGCCGAAAACGCAGAGCGGGCCGGCGACTACGACGCCGCGGAACGGCTGCTCCTCGAGGCGGTCGACGCTGGATTCGAGTTGGGTGCACAGGGCAACCTTGTGGGTTTCCTCGAGTCATTGGCCGGCGTCTACGTGGCCGGGCATGGCGTCGAGCTTGCCATTCGCGTGCTGGCGGCCGCCGACTCCTACCGTACCGACCGGGGCATTCCGCTCTACCCCGCAGAACAGCACCGCATCGAATCGATCATCACCAGGGCGCGCTCCGAGGCCGGTGCGATCCGTTTCGGCCTGGCCTGGACGGCCGGGCAGGCTCTGACCCTCACCCAGATCGTCAAGGACGTGCTCCGCACTAGGCAGGAGGGTAAGCAGCAGGAATTCGTTGCCGACCAGCACATTTATTCATCTTCTGACCAATCTGCAGAAAGTGCCCTGAGCGCGGCGCCGTGGTGACCGCCGCTTTGCCCGTTATTCGCCCAGCAGTCCGTAGGTGCTGACGACGTTGCCCTTCGTGGTCCGGTACTGGCCCTTGAGGCCGAGCCGCGTCACGGGGCCGCCGTCCTGGAACAGCTTCCGGCCGCTGCCGGCCACCACGGGGTGTGTGATCAGGGTCAGCTCATCCAGCAGCCCGGTGAACAGCAATTGGCGCACCACGGAAATGCTGCCGGTGACGGCGATCTCGCCGCCGTCGCGCTCCTTCAGGCCCGCCACGAAGGTGGGAGTTCTGCCACTCGAGCGGCTCCGTCAGCGTCCGGGAGGCCACAAACTTCTCCACCGGGTTGATGAAGCCGGCGAAGTCCTCGTCCACCGACGCTGTGGGCCAGTACCCAGCCCATTCCTGGTAGCTCACCCGGCCAAGCACCACGGTGTCCACGCTTTCCATCATGCGGGTCAGGGCCTTGCCGAGGTCGTCGTCGAAGCTGTCGAATTGTCAGAGGAACGGGTCCGAGACCACGCCGTCAACGGAGTGGAACAGGCCGGACGTAACTTTGCGCATGAGGACCTCCAAGATCAGGGCGGGTGTCATCCACGGTATTGGCAATGCCCGCAGCTCGGAAGCCCCCGCCGGTGGTTGAGCCGGGCGAAACCTGGATCTCGACGGGCTCGATCACCGCTCTCGAGCGGGCCGCAGTTAGGTTCGTCACCACCGCCTGCGTGTTGCGCGAATCCGCGGGCCTGCAGCCGCATACTGGTGTTCATGCGGCCTCTCACCGCACCCCGGCCAGGCAGGAGGAAAATGCATGGAAACCCTGAAGAAAATCGTACGCAACCAGTACTTCCCCGCGGCCGCGGTGTTGACGGCAGTATTGCTTTTCTGGATCATCGCCATGTTCGGCGGGCTCTCCCTGTTGAACAACAACCAACCTCCCATGGCCACCCTGACGTGGATGCTGTTCGTCTATGCCGCGGCTGTCCTGACGCCGCTGGCAGGCATCCTTGCCGGTGTGGACCTGGTCCGCCGCTGGCGCCGCAACCGGATGTATGCGTTGATTGAGCTGGAGCAGGACGGGACCGCCCAGTACGAAGCCGCGCAGGATGAACGGGTGCAGGACGAGGAAGCTGAGGCCCCGGTGCAGCCCGCCGAGCCCGAAGCCCGAAGGCAGTCCGCCCCGAAACAGCCCGCACAGCACCGCCCGGTAACCCAGCAGCAGCCCGCCAAGCGCCATCCGGTGCAGCAGCAGCCTGCTCAGCAGCAGACCGCGAAGAAGCAGCCGGGTCAGACCAAGCAGCGCAAAAAAGCCGCGTAGCCACCGGCCAATACAGGCCAAGGCTAAACGCTACAGCGCCAGCTCCACCCGGTTCCGGCCGGCCGCCTTCGCGGTGTAGAGGGCGGCGTCGGCTTCACCCAGGAGGGTGTCGGCGTCTGCCCGGTGCTCGGCCGTGAACGCGGAAATCCCGGCGCTCAGCGTCAGCTGCCCCAGCGGATCCCCGGAGTGGACAATTTCCAGCTCGCGCACGGTATCCAGCGCCCGCTCCATAAAGGCCTTTGCGCTCAGCTGTGACTGGTTCGGCAGGACCAGCAGGAACTCCTCGCCGCCGTACCGGTACACGCCGTCGGTTTTCCGCGCCGCACTCACCAGCGCCCCCGCCACGGCACGCAGCGCGAGATCGCCTGCCTGGTGCCCGTAGATGTCGTTGTAGCTCTTGAAGTTGTCCACGTCGCACATGGCCACGCAATACCCCTCCGTGTACCGCTGGCTGCGCGCATGCAGCTGCTCGAGGTCCTCGGAGAGCTTGAGCCGGTTGTGGAGGCCGGTCAGTGGATCGGTCCGCGCCTGCTGCGAGAGCACCTTCCGGTAATGGGCCAGATCAGCGTGCAGCGTGGTCACGCGGAGCGCCACCAGCAGCCGGGCATGCAGGACAAACGGATCCAGCGGCTTGGTGACGTAGTCGTCCGCCCCGGCTGCGAGCCCGGCGAGCACATCGTCCCGGGATCCTTGCGACGTCAGCAGCACGATGTACGTGTACAGGTCCGCCTCGCGCGCCCGGATGGCCCGGCACAGCGCCAGCCCGTCCATCCCGGGCATCATCCAGTCCGTGACCACCACATCGGGCTGGTGTTCCAGGTACAGGGCCCACGCCTCGTCACCGTCGGCCGCCGTCAGGCAGTCATGCCCGGAGCGTTTGACGGCGGCGCGGGCCACCAGGAGCGAGCCCGGATCGTCATCTGCCACCAGGACTTTCACTGTGCCACCTCCAGCGCTAGATCGAGTTCAAAGTCCACACGCACCAGCTCAGCTTCCAGCCGGCTGACCAGCTGCCGGCCGCCGTCGAGCTTTCCGCTGCGTCCCATGTCCTCCAGCTCGCCGCTCAGACTTGCGACGGCGGTAGCTCCGATGTTGGCCGCCGCACCCTTCAGGGCGTGCGCGGCCTGCGCCAGAGCCGGCCCGCCGCCGTTGGTCACCGCTTCGCGCAGTGCCGCGAGCCGCGCGGGAACGTCCTTCCGGAACGCCTCCGTCGTTGCGGGCAGCAGGCCCAGGCCGTCCTCGGGGCCGAGGTCGCGCAGCATGGCCAGCCGGTCCGCATCCAGCGCCGGCGGACGTCCACCGGTGACGGCCAGCAGCTGGGGAGCCTCCTCCCGCTGAGGAGCCGTCGGCTCCGGCGGCGCAGAACGCTCCGTGGCCTGCTCGGGGACCCAGCGGGCCAGGGCGGCTTCAAGCTCGGCGGCATCCACCGGTTTGGAGAGGTAATCGTCCATGCCGGCGGCGAGGCAGCGTTCCCGGTCCCCGTCCAGGGCGCCGGCGGTCATGGCGATGATGGGAAGGTGGCTGGCCCCGCCGTCGCGCCGACGGATGATGCGCGTGGCCTCGAACCCGTCCATCACCGGCATGTGGCAGTCCATCAGGACGGCGGCGTACCGCGTGCTGGCGGTGGCGGCCACGGCTTCGGCGCCGTCGGCAACCACGTCCACCGCGTAGCCGAACTTGGTCACCGTGGCGCGGGCCACCAGCTGGTTCACCTCGTTGTCCTCCACCACCAGGATGCGGCCCCGCAATGCGCCCCGAAGGGAGGACTCAGGCGACGACGCATCGGACGACTCCGGGGAGGACTCGGGCGACGAACCGGACGACTCAGCCGACGGCTCAGCGTCGGAAGGCCGGCCGGACCCAGAAGCCGCCGGGGCATGGTGTTCACTCGTGGACATCAGCCGGATCAGGCGGTTGTAGAACTCGGAGCTGCGGACCGGTTTCATGAGCCATTCGCGGACTCCCGCGTCGGCGATCTCGGCGGCGTTGACCTGCATGGTGGACGTGAGCATGATCAGCTCGATGTCCGCCAGAGCGGCGTCGGCCTTGAGTTCGCGGGCCAGCTCCAGGCCATCGGTATCCGGCATGCAGAGGTCCAGTACGGCCAGGTGGAAGGGCACTCCGGCCGTTGCGGCTTCGTGGGCGCGGGCCAGCGCGGCGCGGGCATCCGGCACGGCCTCCGGCTGCAGCTTCCAGCCGCGCAGCTGGGATTCCAGCACCAGACGGTTGGTGGCGTTGTCGTCCACCACCAGGACGCGCAGCCCGGTAAGGAAACCGGCGGCCGGCACGGGATCCGTGGACGGCGGTGCCACAGGCACGGGGATGCGGAACCAGAACGTGCTGCCCTCCTCCGGGACGCTTTCGAGCCCGATCTCACCGTCCATGGCCTCAGTGAGCCGGCTGCAGATGGCCAGGCCCAGCCCGGTGCCGCCGTAGCGCCGGGTGGTGGAAGCATCAGCCTGCGAGAAGGATTCGAACAGCCGCGCGTGGTGCGAAGGGTCGATCCCGATTCCCGTATCGCGGACCTCGAAGCAGACCATGGCGGTGGCCCCGGGTTTCGCGTCAGGCGTCTCCGTCGTCACCCGGATGGACACCTCACCGGCCGCCGTGAACTTCACGGCGTTGGAGGCGAGGTTGAGCAGGATCTGGCGGATCCGGCCGGAATCACCCTGCAGCCTGGCCGGAACGTCCGGTTCGCAGTAGGCGATCAGCTCCAGGTTTTTGGCCTGCGCGGGCTCGGTCAGCAGGCCCGCCACTTCCTCCACGAGGACGCGGGGATCGAAGGCGCGGATATCCAGGTCAACCTTGCCGGCTTCCAGTTTGGAGAAGTCCAGGATGTCGTTAATGAGGGACAGCAGCGCCTCGCCGGCGCCTTTGACGCCCTGGGCGTACTGCTTCTGCGTCTGGTCCAGAGGCGTCGTCTCAAGCAGCAGTGCGGTGAGCCCCACTACGCCGTTCATGGGGGTGCGGATTTCATGGCTCATGGTGGCCAGGAACTCGGACTTGAGCCGGCTGGATTCCAGCGCCGCTTCCCTGGCCGCCTTCAGCTCCAGTTCGGCGGCCCGGCGCAGCGTGATGTCCCTGGCGATAACGGCGATCCCGCGGACTGTCGCTCCTTCACGGATGGGGGAAATGGTCAAGGACACGGGGATGATGGCGCCGTCCTTGCGCAGGTGCTCCGTTTCGAAGCTCATGGCCTCGCCGCCGTCGCGGAGCTGCTCGAAAACCTCGTCGCCGCCGTCCGTACTGCCCGGCGGCAGGAGGAAACGCGCGTCCCGGCCGATCGCTTCCGCGGCCGTGTAGCCGTACTGGTGCTGCGCTCCCGGGTTCCAGCTGGTGATGATGCCGTCGGGCGTGGTGCTCAGGATGGCGTCCGTGGAGGAGTTCACGATCGCGCCCAAGCCCTCCAGCTCAGCCGTCCTGGCCGCCACTTCCTGCTCCAGCCCGGTGGTCAGGGTCAGGTTCTCGATGACGATCAGCACCTGGCGGACCAGGACGAGAGCCATGGTGACTCTTGCCACCACCAAGAGGAAAGTACTCATTTCCTGCACATGCGGGGCCGCGAGCACCACCACAGCCACCAGGATGGGTGCGTAGGGGAGCAGCTCCAGGGCCAGCGCAAACGCCCTGCGGTCCGGCCGCGGGTTTTCCGCATAGGGGACCAGCGGTGCCAGCGCAATCAGGAGGAAGGCGATAATCCAGCCCAAGGCGAGCGGTGAACCGGTGACTCCCGTGACGCCGTCGGACGTCAACCGCACGTAGCTGCTGTCCGTGACAGTGAGGACCAGCAGGCCGCCGCCGAAGCACAGCCAAGGCAGCCGTTCGCCGGGCTGCCGGCGCATCCCCAGGACCAGCACCAGCGACGTGATGATCACGTCCACCACAGGGTAGGCCATGGTGGTGAGCCGGGTCAGGAGGTTGCCCTCGGCGCTGAGGGCCGGGCCCAGCGTCACGTACCAGCTGATCGCCAGGACCGAGCCTGCGATGACCGCTGCGTCCAGCACTGGCCGGAGCAGTCCCACGCGGGTGGTGCCGCCTGGGCGCTTAAAGCTGAAAAGCGCGACGGCGGCCGGCACCGAATGCGCGAGGAACAGGGCATCGGCCAGGGAGGGGAACGGGTACACGTGGTTGTTGGCGAGCCCGAAGTAGGTCCAGACCGCCTGGCCGGCGGCCCAGACATAGGCGGCCACCGACATCAGGGTCCATGCGCGCGCGTTCACCCCACCGCGGCGAGCGGCCCGGGCGCAGCTGCGACCTGCCAGCGCGGCGGCCACGAGGATGGCGAAGTCGCCCGCCACCATCGCCGCCGGAGTGCCGCTGTTGGCAGCAAGAAACAGTCCGAGCACGCCCAGCACCACGGCAGAAAACACTATGAGCCAACCCCAGATGGCCATTCTCTTGCCGATGGCGGGACGTTGATTCAGAAGACCGGTCTGAGACACGCGGATCCTTCCCCATAGGTGCGCCCGTCACCCACAAAAAACCGAGACCTGGGCCCGCCCGAGACCTGGGCGGAGACGCATCCTTATGCTATCCCTCACAACTCAAGAAGGACCGTACTTCGCGTCCACATGAACTACCCGCCGGCCCGCGCGCTGCAACAGGCTTGCAGCCACCCCGGAGCGGTATCCGGTGGCGCAGTGCACCCACACCGTGCCCGCCGGAATCTCGGCCATCCGCGTCAGCAGCTCATGCAGCGGGATGTTCACCGCCCCGGCGACGTGGCCGGCGTCGTACTCTTCCGTCCGGCGGACATCGAGCACCACGTCCCCGGCGCTTCGCCCGTGCAGCAGATCTTCCCAGCCCACACGCGGATAGTGCACGACGGCGGTGCCAGGCGCGAGTGCCGACGGCTCCGCTCCGAGGGCGGCGTCGGGGGAGTCGATGCCGATGCGGCAGAGGTCCCGGATGGCCTTTTCGACGTCGTCCTCTGCACCGACCAAGGTGAGCTGCTGGTTCCACGGCAGGACCCAGCCCAGGTAGGCGGTGAAACTGGAGCCGCGGCCGTACTCGAAGCTCACCGAGCCCTGGAGGTGGCTGCTGGCGAACGCCACCCGGTGGCGCAGGTCAACCACCCATTCGCCGTCCGCGAGCCGGCGCGAGAGCTCTGTTGCGTCCAGTGATTCGGGCAAGGTGAGGTCCGCCGGGCCTGGCCCCTGCCGGTTCGCCGGGGCCATGTGCGCGTAGTAGGACGGGTAGGCGGTCAGGTTGTTGATGAGCTCCTGCACAAAGTGGTCCTCATCGGCGTCGGTGAACGCGTGGTTGGTTTCCTGCTGCTCGGCGATGGTGGACCATCGGGCGCTCGACGCCGGCCCCGACGAGCAGAACGAGCCGAACCCGTGCGTGGGGTACAGGGCAGCGTCCGGATTGGCCCCGGCGGCCAGGCGGCGGACCGAGGAGTACTGGTCGTGGGTGAGCTGTTCGGTGTCCTCGTCGCTGACCAAATCAGTCCGGCCCACTGACCCGTAGAGCAAGCTTCCGCCCGAGAACACGGCCTGCTCCTCGCCGTCGCTGACAACGTAGCTGAGGTGGTGGTGGGTGTGGCCGGGCGTGGCCACCGCCTTCACGGTGAGCCGGCCCACATGGACCGTGCCGCCGTCGGCTATTGGCGTGCGTTCAAACGCGACGTCGTCGTTTGCGCTCACCAGGTACAGGGCACCGTGCGCACGGGCGAGGATGAGGCCGCCACTGAGGTAGTCGTTGTGCAGGTGGGTTTCGGCAACATGCGTGATCCGGACGTTGGCTGCCGCCGCCGCAGCCTCCACCCGGTCCGTGTCCCGCTGCGGATCGATGACCAGCGCCACCTCGCCGTCGTGGACCAGGTAGCTGCGGTCCCCGAGCGGGCGGGTTTCGATGACAACGACGTCCATAGATCCATTGTCCTCGCCTTGCCGGACGCGTGCCCGGATTCCCATTTGGCAAAGATGCTTAGCCTGGGCCGGAGCGGCTCGCCAACGCATAGAGCGCATGTCCGGCGTTCTTCAGCGCGTGCTCGAAGCGGTCGGCCGGTTCCGGGTGCGAGAACAGGTAGCCCTGCAGCGAATCGCATTCGAGTGCGATGAGGTAATTCGCCTGCTCGTCGGTTTCGATGCCTCCTGCTGTGACGGTCAGTCCCAGGCTGTGCGCCATATTGATCATGGAGCTCAGGATGGGCAGGCGTTCCGTGCCGGTGCGAACCATGGAGACAAACGTCTTGTCGATTTTGACGATGTCCACCGGCAGCTCCTGCAGCCGTCCCAGCGAGGAGTAGCCCGTACCGAAATCGTCCAGCGCCACCCGGGCACCGGCCTCCCGCAACCGGCTGAGCTGTTCGATCACGTTGCAGTCGGCGTCGAAGAACACGCTCTCGGTTACCTCGAAAACCAGCTGGTAAATGCCCACGCCGCACGATTCCGAAAGGTCCAGGACTTTCTCGGCAAAGTCGAGTTCCTGCAGCTGGACCCCCGAGACGTTCATGGACAGCGCCTGGATCCCCCCATGCCCTACCACCCCCACGGACATCATAAAGTGCACGTGCGGATCGTGGAGCGAAAATGCGTGACTTTCGCGCGGCCGCCGGAATTGGAGGTCCGGGAATTGGCGCTTCTGCTGGTGCGCGGTGCCCGAATCCGGCTAAGAGTTACGCACTTCTGTCAGGCCCGCGTCGGCAATGTGATGGGAGCCGCCCCCGCAGGCCTACCCAGCCCGCGGACCACCCAGCCTTCCGCCTGCCAGGCAGCGGCGTCGAGCACGTTCCTGGCGTCCAGGATCATCCGCCGCCGCACCAAAGCGCCCGCAGCGGCAGGGCTCAGGCGCAGGTACTCGTCCCACTCAGTGAGGAGGAGCACCAGCTCCGCACCCTCCAAGGCCCGTGTTGCCGGGGTCTCGAACCGCAGTTGCGGATACCGCAGCCAGGCGTGGTTCACGGCCTTGGGATCGGTCACTGTCACGTGTGCGCCGGCGGCTGCCAGCCGGGCCGCGACGTCCAGGGCGGGGGAGTCGCGGATGTCATCGGTCTCGGGCTTGAAGGAGGCTCCGAGGATGGTGATCGCGCGTCCGGCGAGCCCGCCCCCGCACAGTTCCGCGGCAAGCGACACAGTCCGGGTCCGCTGGCGGACGTTGATGGCATCCACCACACCCATCCAGTCGTTCACCGGATCCACGCCCAGAGAGGCGGCCTGGCTGCGAAGGCTGCGGATGTCCTTGGGCAGGCACCCGCCGCCGAAGCCCAGCCCGGCATGCATGTAGCGGTTGCCGATTCTCGGGTCCATGCCCATGGCCTCGCTGAGTTCGGCCACGTCCGCGCCGGACGCGTCGCACAGTTCGGAAATGGCGTTGATGAAGCTGACCTTAGTGGCCAGGAACGCGTTGGCGGCCGACTTGATCAGTTCAGCCGTGGCAAAGTTGCACACCAGGCGCGGAATCCCGGCGTTCAGCAGCGGCTCATAAACGGCATCCAGCGCGGCCGTCACGGCACGCGGCGCCCCGGTCTTGGGGTTGAAGGCCGCGGCGCGTCCGCCCGCCACACCGTAGACCAGCCGGTCCGGGACCAGCGAGTCCTTCACCGCTGTGCCCTGCCGCAGGAACTCCGGGTTCCACCCCACCTGCACGTCCGGCCGCCCCGCGAGGACGCCCTGGAGCATGTCCACCGTGCCCACGGGCACGGTTGATTTACCGACGACGACGGCGCCCCTCGCCAGGTGCGGGAGCAGCGCCTCGGTGGCGGAAACGAGGAAGGTGAGGTCGGCGCCGTCGGACGTCTTGGACTGCGGCGTCCCGACGCACAGGAAGTGGACCTGGGCGCCGGCGGCAGCGGCGACGTCGGTGGAGAACGTGAGGCGGCCGGTGCTGCGTCCGTCGCGGAGCAGTTCGTCCAGGCCGGGTTCGAAGAAGGGGGCCTGGCCACGGCCCAGCTGGTCCACTTTGGTGGCGTCCACGTCGATGCCCACCACGGTGTGGCCCATGGACGCGAGCGTGGCGGCGTGCACGGCGCCGAGGTAGCCGCAGCCGATCACCGATATTTTCACAGGGACGCTCCACTTTTGGTTTGGGCAGGCTCAACCACCGGGCGGCGGCTCTTGGTTTCGACGGTTTCAGCCAACGGTTCTCCGGCGATTACTGATTGGTACTGACGCACCAGCTCGGCGCTGAGCACCGGCCACGTCCGCGGCTGTACCGAGGCGTGCGCTGTCCTGGCGAACGCGCGGCGCTTGGCGTCGTCGCCCATCAGGTCCATCACCCGGGCCCGGAAACCGGCCAGGTCGCCGGGCTGGTACAGCCAGCCCGTACGGGAGTTTTCCACCAGGTCCAGAGGCCCGCCGCGGCCCGTGGCCACCACCGGCACCCCCGATGCCATGGCCTCCTGGATGGTCTGGCAGAACGTCTCGAACTCGCCGGGATGGACAAAAAGGTCGAAGGACGCCACCGCCTTCGCCAGCTCCTCACCGCCGAGGAACCCGGTGAACACCGCGTCCGGCAGGGCTTCCTGCAGGGCGGACTTTTGGGGTCCGTCGCCCACAATCACCAGCTTGGTGTTCGGGACGTTGGCGAGCGCGGCGAGGTCCTCCACCTGTTTTTCGATGGCCAGCCGGCCGACGTAGCCGATGATCCGCTCACCGCCGGGGGCAACCCTTGCCCGCCACCCGGCGTCGCGCTTTTCCGGCGAAAACCGCGCGGTATCCACACCGCGCCGCCACATGCCCACCCGCGGAATCCCGCGGCCGCGCAACTGGTTCAGCGCGAAGGTGGACGGCACCAGGGTGCGGGTGGCCAGCAGGTGGATGTTCTCCACCCGGTTCCATGCCCAGTTCTCCAGGAATGGCACACCATAGCGGGCGGCGTAGCTGGGAACCTCGGTCTGGTAGATGGCTATGGTGGGGATCCCCAACTGATGCGCGGCCTGCACTGCCCGCCACCCGAGGATAAACGGCGATGCGAGGTGGACAACGTCGGGTGCGTAGTCGGCAAGGATTCGCTTGACCCGGTACACACCGCCCATCGCCACTCGAACGTTGGTGTAGCCGGCCAGCGGAACCGCGGGAACCCGGTGCACCGTCGCGCCGTGAACCACCTCGGCCGGTCCCACGAACTCGGAGACAGCATAGGTGGAAGGGGCGATGACCAGGACGTCGTGGCCCTGGTCCTCCAGGTGTTCAAGCACCCTCAGGATGGAGTGGGTCACTCCGTTCATCAGCGGCAGGAATGACTCGGCAACAATTGCGATCCTCACCCCTCCACGGTGGGCGCGTCGCCTGTCGGGGCGGGGTCACCTGGGTTGAGTAGAGGGAAAGGTTGGGTTAACAGATCAGCGCTTGGGGTCAGCCGCCTTCGCCGTGCCGCAGCACGTCCGGGAGTTCGTCCACATAGACCGTTTGCGGCGGCTCGAAGTAGATGACCAGCACTTCGTCGCCCACCGCGAAGATGCTCGTCTTGTTGAATGGGTGGGCGTGGAACGCGTTGGTGCCGCCCAGGTAGGGCAGCATGACCTCGCCGAGGGTTCCGGGCCCAATGCGCCCGGTCACGCGGCCGATCTTGCCGGTAAGGCTCCGGTCAACGTTTCTATGCATCGGGGCCTTTCGCGGGGCGCTTGCCTTCCCGGCTGTTCTTCAGTGCCGAGGACAAGGCAGGAAGGTAGTCACCCACTGAGCCAGGATGCCGCCCAGCATCTTGTTGACGCCCTCGCCGCCGTTCAGCACGGTCATCTGGCCCACGTGGGAGAAAGGCTCGGCCGCTGCGGCGATGATGGCCGGCATGTTTTCGGCCAGCTGCTGCGAAATGACGGCGTCCTGGTTGGTCCCGAGTGCTTCGGCCCGCGCCTTGATGCCGTCTGCCTCGGCCAGCGCCTTGGCCTTGATGGCGGAGGCCGCGGCGTCACCGCGGGCCCTGGTGGCAGCGGCTTCGGCCTCGCCGGTACCTTCGTGGCTCCGGCCGCGGCCGCCGCGGCAGTGGCGTTCGCCTGGGCCTGCAGCTCCGTCCGGCGGGCGTTGGCCTGGGCCTCAAGTTCCGTGCGGCGGGCCAGCGCTTCGGCGGCGCTGATGTCCGCCGCTTTCTGGCCCTCCGCGTCTGTGCGCTTGGCATACGCCCTGGCGTCGGCGGGCTTCCGGACCGTGGTCTGGAGCTTCTGCTCCTCCCGGTCCGCCTCAAGCTTGGCCACTTCCGTTTCCTGAACGACGACGTGCTGCCGCGCGGTCGCATCCGCCAGCGGTCCCGCCTGGGCGGCCTCGGCTTTGGCCCGCTCGGCGTTCGCCTGCGCCACCGACTGCCGGATGGCCGAAACGCTCTGCGCGTCCGCGATCATTGCAGCCGCCTCGGCCTCCTTCTCGGCCGCCTCACGGTTCCGCGTGGCCTCCGCGATCCGGGCCTCCATTTTGACCTGGGCGATGTGGGGCTTGGCGATGTTCTGGATGTACCCCGTGGGGTCCTGCAGGTCCTTGATCTGCAGCGAATCCACCACCAGCCCCAGCTTCTCCATTTCCACTCCGCTGGCGCTGCGGACCTGGGACCCCATCTTGTCCCGTTCGCGGATGATCTCTTCAACGGTCATGCTTCCGATGATGGACCGCAGGTGGCCCTCAAAGACGTTGTAGACCTGGCTTTCCATTTTGGGCTGCTGGCCCAGGAAACGCCTGGCCGCATTTGCGATAAACGGCGGGGCGTCACCGATTTTGTAAATTACCACGCCTTCCACAATCACCTGGATGCCCTGCCAGGTCACGCAGGAAACCTTAAGCTCCGTTTCATTCAGCGTCAGGGAAAGCGTGCGGACGGTCTGCAGGCCCGGAAATACCAGGGCGCCCTTTCCGGTGACAATCTTGAAGTCCATCCCGGCCCGGGTTTCCAGGGTTCCGCGGGTCAGGCCGGAGATGATCAGGGCCTCATTGGGCTCCGCCACTTTCCACATCAGTTTGATGGCCCCCCAGACAAAGCCGACCACCAGCATTGCCCCGATAATCGCGGCAAGAAGCGGGAAGAATGCTGACAGATCCGGCATGACGAGGTCCTTTCGCGCGTGCGGAACAGGCCTCCCAGGAAAGCCCCAATAATGGCAGCTGCTCAGTCCCTGCCGGTATTGCGTGTCTCCAATTCCGGCCAGCCGGCCAGCTGTTGTAGACAGTCTGGTTGGCGCCCGCCCAAGAGTCCAGGGCACGGGCTGTTGCGTGGGGGTTTCAACAGGCTGGATCTCGACCGGCCAGGTTCCTATTTGCCGAGGATCTCGCGGGCAACGCGCTGGGCCTCAATCTCCTCAGGGGCAACGGTGGTTCCGCGGAGGTACCCGGCGGTGGCCATGATTTGACGCAGCTCGGCCTGCGTGCGCGGCGTGCTGACTCCGTGGTGGGCCATGCCATGGCAATTGGCACAGAGCGGAACCAGATCCGTGAGCGGATCCAGCTGGTAGCCGCCGCCGAGTTGGGCCGCCGGCACCACATGGTGGACGTCGATGAAGTCCTTGCCGAGCTCCCCGTACGCCAGTTCGAAGGAGAACCCGCAAGCCGCGCAGCTGTTGCCGCGGTGCGCGATACACGCCCGCCGGGCCTCGGGGTCACGCTCGTAGCGGTTGGCGGCGACGCGCACGACGGCGGTCTCGGGGTATGTGCCGGGCACAGGTTGGGTTGGGTCGGGTCCTTGTGCCGGTCCGTGAGTGGCCCAGAGCGCAAGGACCGCGGCTTCGTCGCCGGACTCCAGCGCCATGCCCCCGGTTTCGGCGCTGTCCCAGACGACGCCGGGCACCGCTGCGTCGAGGACCGCCGCAGGCACGTGGTCGCCCAGCGGCAGGAGCGCATCGAACGCCACCTGCGCGGTGAACTCAGGCTGGCCCGACGACGTGGCCGCTTGATCCGGGTGCCCGGGCTGCCCCGACAGGACAACGCCATGGCCGATCAGGCCGGGGCCGTGCGCTCCCAGCAGGAGCAGCCACACGCCGGTGCCGGGGGCAACGCTCCGGCCCACGCTCCAAGGCTCCAGGTGCAGCCCTGTCACGGCGACGTGTTCAGTAACAGCCGCGTAGTTCCAGCGGTTCCAGCCGGCCGGGTCCCAGCCCAGGATGATGGCGCTCATGGGGCCATTGTTGCAGGCTCCATGGCCCGTGCCGCCTTTGGCGCGAACGGACACTTGGGGGCCCTGACTTCCAAGCGCGAACTTGCAGGTAATACCGTCAAAACCGAGTTTTGAGGGTATTACCTGCCGGTTCGCGCCACGGCGGGCAACAAGTGACCGTTCGCGCTGGACCCATTGCGGGGCACTAAGTTGCCACGCGATCAGAACGTGGCCACGCGCCGCCGTCGGCCGCTAAGAAGCCCACAAAGAAGCCGGTGCAGCTGTTCGCGGAACGCGGCAACTGCACCGGCGAGTAGGACGAAAATTCAGAACTTATTGATCATTTCTCATTCGCGGCTCCTGTATCCCGGCCTGTCATTTCCGGGCTATTTCCTCTCGCCGGACATGTTCCT
This sequence comes from Pseudarthrobacter sp. MDT1-22, assembly GCF_054511035.1. Classification (NCBI taxonomy): domain Bacteria; kingdom Bacillati; phylum Actinomycetota; class Actinomycetes; order Micrococcales; family Micrococcaceae; genus Pseudarthrobacter; species Pseudarthrobacter sp. MDT1-22. Next base: position 92,607 of record NZ_JBTNDK010000006.1, read on the forward strand.
GGAGAACAGCCAGCCAGCAGCTACCATCGCTACGCCCAGCACCAGGTGGGTCCAGTTGTCAGCCATGTTGAACGACAGGAAGTTGGCCGCCGAGTCAACGCCGACACTGAGCCCGAAAATGCTGAGGATGATGTACAGCGCGCCTGCTCCGATGAGGAAGTTCCGTGCGCCGTGTTCGGTCCGGGACATCGCCCAGCCCGTTGCGCCAATGGCCAGCTGCACAATATTGAGCAGCATGGACACCTGGAACAGCCCAAGGAACATTGCATGGGAATCAGGTCCCAGGAACATCAATTCGCTGTACTGGGTGGTGACGCCGGGGATAAAGCCCAGGGCACCCACCACCAACAACAGGATACCTACTCCCATGCCCGCATTCTGGACGTCTGCGCGCCCAAAATGAACGTGTGCATGTGGGGATGCGGTAGTCATTTTTTCTGCCTCCAACCACTGATTGCGGACATTCCAATCTTACGGCGGACCCGCGGAAAAAGCGCCGAATCAGCCCCGGATGGGGACATCTGCCCAGCGACATGAGCGACCCGGACGAGGCGCCCCGACACTCTGAACGCCCGACGACGGCGCCATCACCGGCGGCGGCCGTCCCGCCGTCGTCGTCCGGTTCTTCGCCTGCCACGGGCCCCGCCGGCCGGTGATGGGGCAGTCGGTGAACAAGGACAGGCAGTGCGACATCGTGTGCTCGCGGGAGCCGGGCCGGATGGCCTGCGCCCACCTCCGGACCGGTCACGGGTTCACGATCAGCGCGGCGGACTACGAACTCTGGTGAGGCGCGTCTCGCATGGAGAATGAGCCTGTCGAAGCCCGGTCCGAAGCCCCGGCCGTGACACCATGGGACACGATGAAACTGCGCGCTGATCAGACCGGAGACCGAGGCCTTCCCATGCCCTTGTGGCTGCAGGGAGGCCTCGAAACGGCGCAGGCTGCCATCATCTCCGCGCTCCTGGCGGTGGTTCCCATTGTGGCCGTGTGGGCCACCGCGGGCTTCCAGAACACCGCCTTTGATGCCCTGGCCCGACTCGCCGGCCAAGGCTGGCTGCTGATTCACGGGGTGCCGCTGCAGCTCGCCGTGGTCTCCGGCGAGGCTGGTGCGGCCGGCAGTCCAGGCTCCGGCCTGCTGACCCTGGTGCCCCTCGGCCTGACCCTGATCCCGTTTTTGCTCGCCTGGCGTGCGGGGCGGCGCCTGGCCCGGGCCTCCTATACGGACCAGCTGTGGCAGGCGCTGCTCGGGTCATGGGTGGTCTACTCGGCGTTCGGCGCTGCCACCGGCTTTGTGTGCCGCACGGCCGACGTCGTCATTAACATCTGGTTGGCAATGCTCATCCCGCTCATCCCGTTCGCCCTCGGCATGGTGATCGGTGCCCGCCGCGAGGCAGGCTCATGGAGCCGGCTGATCGGCGTCGACGCAGTCGACTGGATCTATCGCACCAGCCAGCATTCCCGCTGGGCCGGCTCCTATCTGGGCTCCGCCGCGAAGGCGGGCTGTGTGGCCCTTCTAGCGGCGTTTGGGCTCGCCGGTGTGCTCCTGGCCGTGGACCTTTTTATCCACTGGAACCTGGTGATTGCTGTCTATGAAGCGCTCGACGCCGGCGCGGTAGGGGGTGCCGCCCTCACCATCGCGCAGCTTGGGTATCTGCCCAACCTTGTGGTTTTTGCGCTGGCCTGGGTCTCGGGCTCGGGCTTCGCCCTGGGCGTGGGCTCGCAGGTGGGGCCGCTTGGCACAGCCACCGGGCCGCTGCCGTCCATCCCGGTCTTCGCCGCTATCCCTTCGGGTCCGCTGGACTACGGGTTCATGGCGCTGGTGCTGCCCGTTCTGGCGGGGATCCTGGCCGGCTGGTGGTTCCTGCGCGAAGGCGAAAACCACTTCGACGAGTGGCTCTCCATCAAGATTGACGCGCGCTGGTTCACGGCCACGGTGTCCACCCTTGCCCTCGGCGCGCTGGTGGGCGTTGTGTCCGGGCTGCTGGCCGCGGGCCTGGCCTGGCTGGCCCGCGGCTCCGCCGGGCTGGGCCGCCTCACGGCCATCGGACCCGACCCCTTGTGGATGGGACTCTGGATTGCCGCAGAGGTGGGCATCGGCGTAGTGATCGGTTACGCAGCCGGACCGTGGCTGGAACGCCAGCAGCACATGGATGAGGAAGCGGAACTGGCCCGCTGACTTTCGTGGCTGTTGCTGGCGTGGCTGTTGCTGGCGTGGCTGCTACCGGAGACCCGGCAGCGAGCTTTCCAACTGGACCCGGCAATTGGAGAGCGCCTGGTCAGTGAGGGCCTCGCGTGAGCAAGTCTGGAAGTCCTGGACCTGGCGGAAAAACAGCGCCGTGGCCAGGATGACCAGCAGCATGATCAGGGAGACCACCAGCCCCGAGATGGTGCCGAACAGGACCAGCTTGGACTCCTTGAGCCGAGCCGACCGGACCAGCAGAAGGATACCCAGCACAAAGCTCGCGGCGGTCAGGATGCCGGTGAGCCAGAGGTAGCTGACGTCGAGCTGGTAGACGAAGAAGGCGCCCAGCACGGTGACAATGAAGATCCGGAACAGGTTGCGGGTTTTGGTGAGCGAGTCCTTGGCGGCGTCGCTGAGCGGCTGTTTGGTCCGTTGCTGGCCAGCCGGTTCCGGGGTGTTGTTCATGTTTTCCAGCCTACGCGAGCGTGCCCATAAGCTAGACCCATGCGCATCGTAGTCCTCGTTTCCGGCACCGGGTCCAATCTCCAGTCAGTCATCGACGCCGTCAAGGCAGGGGAGCTGGACGTGGAAATCGCGGCGGTGGGTGCCGACCGGGAGGGGACCTACGGCGTCGAACGATCCTCGGAAGCCGGGCTGGAGACGTTTGTGGTCAACTTCAACTCCTTCCCCACCCGCGACGAATGGGATGCCGCGCTGACCGCCCGCGTGGCGTCCTACGCCCCGGACGTGGTGGTCTCCTCCGGCTTTATGCGCATTGTCAGCGCCGACTTCATCGCTGCCTTCCACGGCAAGTACCTCAACACCCACCCGGCCCTGCTGCCCGCCTTCCCCGGCGCTCACGGCGTCCGCGATGCCATGGCCTACGGCGTGAAGGTCACCGGCTGCACGGTGCACTGGGCCGACGCCGGTGTGGACACCGGGCCCATCATCGCCCAGGAAGCCGTCACGATTGAACCGGGCGACACCGAGGAATCCCTGCACGAACGCATCAAGGTGGTGGAGCGCCGCGTCCTCGTCAACACCCTGGCAGCCCTCGCCGCCGCTTCCTAATCCCCACCCAACCCCAACCCTCCCCACCCAACCCTCCCCCAACTAAGTAGCGCTATCTGTCGTTTTGACCGCCCAAAACGACAGATAGCGCTACTTAGTTTGGCAGGTGGGCAGGAACCTGTGGATAACTTCAGCGGCGTTTTCGCGGGGCTGCCAACATGGGCACATGAAAGTCCCCCGTTCTCTGCCGGAGCCGCTGGCTGTGCTGCCGTTCACCTTGAAAGAAGCGGCCGACGCGGGGATCACCGAACGGCAGTTACGTCACCAAGGTCTGGGGCGGCCCACCCGTGGAGTCCGGGTGCCAAGGGCAGACGACGTGGCCGTGTACGGCCTGGCGCCCAACATTCGGCCGTATACCCAGGTCACGGAGTTCGCGGCAGCTTCGCACGCCTCTGCGTTCTTGCTGTGGCAGTTCCCCGGGTTCCTGCCGGGGAGCGATGATCCACTGATTCATATCTCGCGCCCGGACACGGTAGCCATCATGCGCCGACCAGGGGTGAAAGGCCACAGGGGTCAGTTCTTTGCCGACGAAATTGTCACCCTCAACGGCCTGTTGATCACGTCCCGGGCGCGGACGTGGCTGGATTGCGCCCGGAAGATGAGCATTGACGAGCTAATTGTGGTTGCCGATCACATGCTGAGGATTCCCAGGCCTGATTTCGAGGGCAGATCCGAGCCTTATGCCACGCCGGCGGACCTGGCGGAAATGCTCGACCGGCACAAAGGAACGCCCGGCATTCAAAAGGCGCGCCTTGCCCTTGAGCAGGCCCGGATCGGGTCCGACTCTGCCCCGGAAACCAAACTTAGGCTGGCCCTGGAGAACCGCGGGCTGCCAGAACCGCGACTGAACGTTCCCGTGTTACTGGGCGCCGGCGTCGTACGTCAACCGGATCTCGCCTACCCGGAACAAAAAGTTGCAGTGGAGTACGACGGCGAAGGCCATTCCGAGACGGCGCAGATCGTCCGTGACATTGCCCGCGAAGAGGACTTTGCCAGGGCGGGGTGGTTGCTGGTCCGGATCTCGAAACGGCACATGGAGAACGAAGCCCGGGCCGCCGTCGCCAAAGTCCGCTCAGCGCTGATGAACCGCGGCTGGTCGCCCAACTAAGTAGCGCTAACTGTCGTTCTGAGCGCTCAAAACGACAGTTAGCGCTACTTAGTTGGGTGGGGCGACGCCGGGGGCTACTCGAGGCGGCGCTGCTTGGTTTCGGGGGAGAAGAACGCCATCCACAGGACGGCCACCAGCACCAGCCCGCCGGCCAGGGCGAAGGACGTGGCCAGGCCGAGCTCGGGCCAGAAGTAGTTCGCAAATATCAGGGGCCCAAAACCAGCCCCCAGCCGCGAAAATGTTGACGCCCAGCCGAAACCCGTGCCGCGGAGCTCGGTGGGGTACAGCTCAGACACATAGGCGTAGAGCACCGGAATCGCTATCTGCACCACAAATCCGAACACCAGCAGCCAGAACACCGCCGCCGTGGGGATGTCGACCACAATCGCCACGATCACCAGGGTCAGCGCGGACAACGGGCCGGTGATGGCCAGGATCCATTTGCGGCCCACACGCTCCACCAGCAGCGCGGCCACAACCACACCCAAGAGCCCAACCGCGGCCATGGACGCCGTGGTCACAAACGCCTTGTACTCGGCGAAACCAGCGCCGATCAGGATCCGCGGCATCCACGTCAGGGACAGGTAGTAGACCAGCAGGATGCTGAAGAACAGGGCCCAGGCCGTGGCCGTGATCTTCCAGTTGAACTGCCACACCAGCCGCAGCTGGTGCCACGCGCTGCCGGCGGAGAGTCGCGGAACTTCCTGCGCGTCGGGCAGGCTGTAGGCGCGGGGTTCGGCGCCGGTTGCCGCCACGAGGTCGTCGATGACCTTGGCAGCTTCCTCGCGGCGCCCCTTGCGGATGAGGAACAGCGGCGACTCCGGAACGCTGCGCCGGACCCAGAACACCAGGAGCGCAGGCAGCACCATCACCAGCATGGTCAGCCGCCAGTCGCCGAACACCGCCACGAGGCCGGCGGACACAAAACCGGCAAGGGCCGCGCCCACCGGCCACCAGCCGTCCATCGCGGTGAGGACCTTCCCGCGCTGCTTGCGTGGTGTGAACTCACCCACCAGCGCGTAGTCCACGGGAATGCAGCCGCCCAGACCGAAGCCGGCCATAAAGCGGAACGCGCAGAACCAGATGAAGTCGGGGGAGAAGGCGCCCAGGACCGTGAAGAGCGAGAAGATCAGCAGCGTGGCCGTAAACGCCTTCTTCCGCCCGATCGTGTCCGCGATGGTTCCCCACACAAACGCGCCCAGGGCCATGCCGATCAGGTTGGACGTACCCACCCAGGCCACCTCGCCGGGAGCCAGGGCCCAGTGCGTCGAGAGCAGCGGGATGAGGATGCCATTAAGCGTCACGTCCCAGGCATCGAACATAAAGCCGAGGCCGCCGATCACGAAGATCCTGCCCTGGACTTTCCAACGCCAGGGCAGTTCCTGTACCACTTGTTCGCCGCTGGGCACAGTGGTGTAAGTATTCATCGCAGCCTCCTGTGAAAACTCTAACCGTGCCCACTGACGTTCACACTGCCGCCGGCAAGCGGGGCAAACCGCACAACACGATAAACTGGGCCCATCCCCACCAACCGCGGCACTGTTCCGCGAGATCAGACGGAGACTTTTTGTGAGCGTCACGCAGCCTGACCGTGTATCCATCGACCGTGTTCCCATCCGCCGGGCGCTGATCTCGGTCTACGACAAGACCGGTCTGGAGGATCTCGCCAAGGGCCTGCACGCAGCCGGCGTGAAGATCGTCTCCACCGGTTCCACGGCCAAGAAGATCGCCGCGGCCGGTATCCCGGTGCAGGAAGTCGAAGAAGTCACAGGGTCTCCGGAAATGCTGGACGGCCGCGTCAAGACGCTGCACCCGCGCGTCCACGGCGGCATCCTGGCGGACCGCCGCGTCCCCGCGCACATGGAAACCCTCGCCGGCATGGAAATTGAAACCTTCGACCTGGTGGTGGTGAACCTCTACCCGTTCGTTGAGACCGTGAAGTCCGGCGCCGCGCAGGACGATGTCGTTGAACAGATCGACATCGGCGGCCCCGCCATGGTCCGTTCGGCAGCGAAGAACCACGCCGCCGTCGCCATTGTTGTGGACCCCACGTACTACGGCTCCGTGGTCACCGCCGCCGCTGAGGGCGGCTTTGACCTGAAGACCCGACGGCGGCTGGCCGCCAAGGCGTTCGCCCACACCGCGTCCTATGACAACGCCGTGGCCACCTGGACTGCCAGCCAGTTCCTGGATGAAGACGGCGACGGCGTCATCGACTGGCCTGCCTACGCCGGCCTCTCGCTGGAGCGCTCCGAGGTTCTCCGCTACGGCGAAAACCCGCACCAGCAGGCCGCGCTCTACGTGGACAAGGCCGCCCCGGCCGGAATCGCGCAGGCGGACCAGCTGCACGGCAAGGCCATGAGCTACAACAACTTTGTCGACGCCGACGCCGCCCTCCGTGCCGCGTTCGACTTCGCCGAGCCCGCCGTCGCCATCATCAAGCACGCCAACCCGTGCGGTGTCGCCGTTGGTTCCGCTGATGCTGCAGACCCGATCGCCGACGCCCACGCCAAGGCCCACGCCTGCGACCCCGTCTCCGCTTTCGGCGGCGTCATCGCTGCCAACCGCACGGTCACCGCCGCCATGGCGCAGACCGTTGCCGGCATCTTCACCGAGGTTGTCATTGCCCCGGACTTCGAGCCGGAAGCCGTGGAGATCCTCGCCAAGAAGAAGAACATCCGCCTGCTGGCCCTGCCCGAAGGCTACGACCGCTACCCGGCAGAAATGCGCCAGGTTTCCGGCGGTGTCCTCGTACAGATGAGCGACAAGGTGGACGCCGACGGCGACAACCCCGCCAACTGGACCCTCGCCGCCGGCGAAGCCGCTGACGAAAAGACGCTCGCGGACCTCGCCTTCGCCTGGACTGCCTGCCGTGCCGCCAAATCCAATGCCATCCTGATCGCCGATCACGGCGCAGCCGTGGGCATCGGCATGGGCCAGGTCAACCGGCTGGACTCCTGCCGCCTGGCCGTCGAGCGTGCCAACACGCTGGGCGTTTCGGTGGAGTCCGACGTCGAAGGTGCTGGCGGCGCGGCTGGTCCGTCGACGACGGAGGCGAGCGTTGCACCCGAGCGTGCCCGCGGCGCCGTCGCAGCCTCCGACGCGTTCTTCCCGTTCGCTGACGGCCTGCAGATCCTGATCGACGCCGGCGTCCGCGCCGTGGTCCAGCCGGGCGGTTCCGTCCGGGATGAGGAAGTGGTCGCCGCGGCCAGCGCGGCCGGCATCACCATGTACTTCACGGGTGCCCGCCACTTCTTCCACTAAGCGGCTAAACGTCGACGGCGCCTGTCCCCGCTGAGGGGACAGGCGCCGTCGGGCCTTAACGGGCAGCTAGGAAGGACGTGGTGCCGGGTCCGCGCCCCGCTGCATGAGGCGCGGACCCCCTTCCGGAAGCCGAAGCTCCCGGGGCTTGGCATCGGCCATTCGCGGTTTGGTCCAGTACTCGAGGATCTCCCCGTGGGTCTGGTCCGATTCGCTGTGGCTGACGGATCTGCTCCCGGATTCCGCGTCAGGTGAGGATTTCCTAAGCTCGTGCGGCACGGACATAGGTCTCCTGGATGGCCGCGCCCCAGTACGGGCCGTACATCACGGGTTTCTGGCTATAGCCGTAACTGTTGACGGAGTTCTGGAAGCCGTCGGGGCCGCTGCCGATGAACCACGGGCCACCGGAAGAGCCACCGTTCATGTCGCATGGGATGCCCTGGGTATTGAACTGCGGGTTGTTGGTGTCTTTGGTGGCCGTGCCAGTGCAGCTCCAGAGCCGTTCGCCGCTGAAGGGCTTGGCGGCAGGGTAGCCGTAGGAGGTGTACTGAAGGCCGCGGTCTTCATTGAATGCCACGCCGGAGCCCCCGACGACGTCGGTCAGGAACGCGCGGCCAAGCTGATTCATGACCGCAAAGCCGGTGTCGTAGCTGATGTCCCCGGAGCCCTCCCACTGGGCCGTGGTGTAAAGCGCCTTGGCTGTCCAGGTACCGTAAGGCCTGGCGCCATTCTCGTAGGCCGGTACAAAGACGAAGTTAGTGGCATGCGAGTTGGGGCCATCACTGACGCAGTGCCCGGCGGTGGCCACGGTGCTCTTGTTCGTCGCCGCAACGGCGTTTCCGGAACAGACGTAGTTCGCGCCGCCAAGGGTGAAGAACACCTTGCCGATGTGGGCTACCGGGTTCGCAGGCTGAGCGAGTGAGGGCTTTCCCGTGGTGCCCGCCACCTTGGTTTTGGGTCCCTTCAGCACACTGGCCGCACTGGATGATTTACCGCGTTCCAGCGCCTTGCCGGCCAGGACATCACCGGGAATCGCGGCGCGCATGCGGTCTGACGTCCAGTAGTCCGCCGCCCCAGTGCTGTCTACGATTGCGCTGGCCACCGAAGGAGCTGCTTTATCGCTCGACGACGAGGCAGCATGGGCACTTCCGGCGCCAACCAGCGCCAGGACGGCAGCCGCCGAAAGGCTCAGGAGGGTGGCAGCCAAGGACCTGGTACGCGTCATTATCGTCCTGTCTAAACGTGTGAAGGCGTGCCCGGGAGAGCCAGCCGCGTGACCCATGTAACCTATCGAGACATGACAAATTTGTAAATAGTAGTGACGCCAAAAGTATGGTCCGCAAACGTGTCCTGGATTCGCTGGAACTAGTGTGCCGCTCTGGTCAAAACCGTTGCCGAAGGGTATTTTTCTCCTATACAGTGGCACGTCCGATCTGGGCTCCGGACTCTATGCGAATTGGGGCCCCATCGTGATTGCTTTCTGGAAGTCCGCCAAGAAGTCGGCCGTGCATGGCCGGCATTTTGCAGCCGAAGGGAGCGCCCAGGGCGCTTCGCCGGAAATTGAGGCCTACGCCGCAGCCGTGCAATTGCGCGACGTCGACCCTATCCATTCGTTTACGGCGACGGAGGAGCTGCGCCGTCAGGACACCAAATACGTGCAGCTCTGGCCCAGTGATATTCCCCACAAGCGGCGCTGACCGGATCCTTACCTGCGCCGGTGGCTCCCGGAGGTAAAGCGCTACGGCGGCTGGCCGCCCCGGGTGCGCACCGCCGTCGGGCGTTATTGCATGCCCCAATCCGCTGTAATGCGGGACCGTCCGGCCGCCCCGGTACGGTTCAAAGCCGTGTCCTCAGGTAAGTTAGGGGGTGGTGAAATAGAACAAAATTTCCAAAAAATCAGCCGACCTCCAGGGAGACGCCCGCGCATGTCCAAGATTATCTATACCCACACCGACGAAGCGCCGATGCTGGCTACGTATTCGTTCTTGCCGATCATCGAAGCATTTGCTTCGACCGCAGGTGTGGAGGTGGAGACCCGTGACATTTCGCTCGCAGGCCGCATCATCTCCGTGTTCGGTGACTACCTCACCCCGGAACAGCAGATCGGCGACGCCCTTGCTGAACTGGGTGAGCTGGCAAAGACGCCGGAAGCCAACATCATCAAACTGCCCAACATCAGCGCTTCCATCCCGCAGCTGAAGGCCGCCGTCGCCGAGCTTCAGGGCCAGGGCTACAACCTGCCGGATTACCCGGACAACCCCTCCTCGGACGAGGAAACGGCCGTCCGCTCCCGCTACGACAAGATCAAGGGCTCCGCTGTGAACCCGGTCCTGCGCGAGGGAAACTCGGACCGCCGTGCACCGCTGTCCGTCAAGAACTACGCCCGCCAGAACCCGCACTCCATGGGTGCCTGGTCCGCGGATTCGAAGACCAACGTTGCATACATGACGGCTGACGACTTCCGCGCGAACGAGAAGTCCGTGGTCATCGAGTCCGACGGCACCATCGCCATCCAGCTAGTCCGCGAAGACGGCTCGGTCAAGGTCCTGAAGAAGGCCTTCCCCGTGCTGGCCGGCGAAGTCATCGACGGCACTGTTATGCGCGCCGCAGCACTGGACGAGTTCCTGGCAGCCCAGGTAGTCCGCGCCAAGGAAGAGGGCGTCCTGTTCTCAGCGCACCTGAAGGCCACCATGATGAAGGTCTCGGACCCCATCATCTTCGGCCACGTGGTGAAGGCCTACTTCTCCGAACTGTTCGAGACCTACGGCAAGCAGCTCAAGGCCGCCGGCCTGAGCCCCAACAACGGCCTGGCCGCCATCCTGAGCGGCCTCGAGGAGCTGCCGGAGGACGTCCGTGAAGGCGTGAAGGCACTGATCCAGAAGGGCCTCGACGACGGCCCGGCACTGGCCATGGTGGACTCGGACAAGGGCATCACCAGCCTCAATGTGCCCTCCGACATCATCGTGGACGCATCCATGCCCGCCATGATCCGTTCCTCCGGCCACATGTGGGGCCCGGACGGCAAGGAAGCCGACACTCTGGCGGTCCTTCCGGACAGCTCCTACGCCGGCATCTACCAGGTTGTTTTGGACGACTGCCGCGCCCATGGCGCCTTCGACCCCACCACCATGGGCACAGTCCCGAACGTAGGCCTCATGGCCCAGGCCGCCGAGGAATACGGCAGCCACGACAAGACGTTCGAGATCCAGGAAGCCGGCACGGTACAGATCGTTGACGGTTCCGGCGCCGTGCTGATCGAACACGAAGTTGCTCCCGGTGACATCTGGCGCGCCTGCCAGGCCAAGGACGCCCCCATCCGCGACTGGGTCAAGCTCGCCGTCACCCGCGCCCGCGCTTCCAAGACGCCCGCCGTCTTCTGGCTGGACGAGACCCGCGCCCACGACCGCAACCTCATCGCCAAGGTGCGCGAGTACCTCAAGGACCACGACACCGAGGGCCTCCAGATCGAAATCATGTCCCCGGAGAAGGCAACGGCCTTCACCCTGGAACGCATCCGCAAGGGCGAGGACACCATCTCCGTCTCCGGCAACGTGCTCCGCGACTACCTCACGGACCTGTTCCCCATCCTGGAACTGGGCACCAGTGCCAAGATGCTTTCTGTGGTTCCGCTGATGAACGGCGGCGGACTCTTCGAGACCGGCGCCGGCGGATCTGCCCCCAAACACGTCCAGCAGCTGCTTAACGAAAACCACCTGCGCTGGGACAGCCTGGGCGAATTCCTCGCTCTGGCCGTCAGCTTCGAGCACCTGGCCACCACCACGAACAACGCCCGCGCGCAGGTCCTGGCAGACACCCTGGACAAGGCGACGGGAACTTTCCTGCTGGAAAACAAGTCCCCGAGCCGTCGCGCGGGCGAACTGGACAACCGTGGCAGCCACTACTTCCTCGCCCGCTACTGGGCTGAGGAACTGGCCAAGCAGACCGAGGATGCGGAGCTGGCGGCATCGTTCGCGGCTGTGGCCAAGGAGCTTTCCGCCAACGAGGACACTATCGTGGGCGAGCTGGCCGCGGTGCAGGGCTCAGCGGTGGACGTCGGCGGTTACTACCGTCCGGACGAGGCCAAGGCCTCGGCCGTGATGCGTCCGTCCGCCACGCTGAACAAGGTCATTGCGACGCTGAACTAAGCGGAAACGAACGTTAGGAGGCGGCGCCCCGGGAAACCGGGACGCCGCCTTTCTCGTATGGCCGACGGGAGCGGATGAAGCACGGGTGAGTTAATACACAACGGGCCGTCCGTCTGCCCGTCAGTCGTCGTCCTTGCCTTTGCCTCTATTTCCCTTGTCGTCTGTGGGCGCGGGAGCTACCGGCGCGGTGGCTGCTTTTTGGGCCGCATCGGCGTCCGCCTGCCTTTGCGCTGCGGCCGCGTCCTCCGCAGCCTTCGCTGCTGCGGCGTCGGCTACGGCCTTGGCCGCCGTCAGGTCTGCCCGGACGGCAGTGGCGGCCGTCGTGATGCTGCGCCGGCGTTCCTCGGAAACCTGCCCGGTCCGCGCAGCGGACGCGAGGTCGGCCTCGAGGCTATCCAAAGCTGCCAATCCGCCAGCGGGGTCATTATTCGCTGAGGCCTGGGTGACGCCGAGGACTCGTTCCTGAAGTTGGCGGGCGGCATCACGTTGAAGGCTGGCCTCAGCCGGACCGCACGCTGCCAGTGAACCGGCGAGCAGAAATGCTGCTGCAGCTGTCAGGCATTTGGCAGTGGCCGAACGCCCGCGGTGCTTCGGTGCAGGGCTCATGGTTCCACGCTCTCCTGAAGTTCCTTGAGGTGGTCGCCCAAGGTGCCGGTGACGGCGGGGTAAGGAACGACGTCGGGCGTTGGCTGAGGTGCCAGGCCCAAGGTCAGCGCCGCCGCGGCTGCTCCAGCGGCGAGCATGCCCAGTGCGGTGACCGTCCAGAACCGCCTTCCGGCGTGGCGGAGACGAGACAAGTCCGGGACCCAGCCCCGCGCGTCAGGACCGCGGGTGATGTCCAACTGGCCCTTGCTGGACCGGACTACAGGCAGATCTGATTCCGCGGTGATGGCGATGGACGGCGGCCTGAACGGCATGGCCGGGAGTACACGGGTTGTCTCCGCCGCGAGCTCGCCCGGTGCGGACACGGGTGACACCAGGGCCTGACGCAGAGCGGATTCAACATCGGACGCCACGGGACGTTCCAGCGGTTCGATGGCAGTCATTGAACGGATCAGATCAGCCCACTCCGCCGGAAGGTCAGCGGGGATCTCGGGTGCCCGGTGCAACCTGGCCACTGCGGATTCCACGGCGCTGCCCGGGAACTCAACGGTTTGCTTGACGCATTCCAGCAGTACCAGACCCAGCGAGTAGATATCCGTGGCGGGCGACAGGGGAGAACCCATGGCCTGCTCCGGACTGAGATATGCGGCCGTCCCCACCATGGTTCCCGTGGCGGTCAGCCGGGCTGAATCCGCCATCCTGGCGATGCCAAAATCCGTGAGTTTTGGTCGTAAAGGTTCGCCCGGACGGATCTTCACGAGCAAGATGTTCCCGGGCTTGATGTCGCGGTGGATGATGCCCAGGCTGTGCACGTAGGCCAGCGCGTCAGCTACGCCTGCCCCGATGACTGCAAGCTCGTCCAAGGGAACTGCACTGTGCCTGATCCGGCTGCGGAGGTCCTGGCCCTCCGCGAGCTCCATGGTCAGGAACGGCCGAGGTTCGTCCAGGACACGGGTATCGATGCCTGCATCGAACAGCGTGACCAGGCTGGGATGGTTGAGCGTTGCCAGCAGTTGGATTTCGGCTTCCTGGCGCCTGAGCTCATTGGCATCCGGTGCCTGTGGGGCGAAGAGCTTCAGAGCGACATCCCTGCCGAGGTTTTCGTCCCGGGCGCGGTAGACGGATGACATGCCGCCGCGGCCGATTACGTCCGCCAGCCGATAGCGTTCGCCGAGCACTTCATTCTTAATGGAGCTAGGCGAATCCGCCACCATGACCAGTTCCTCCCGGTGCGCTGCGGCACTATTCCTGCTCAATAATACCGGCTGGCAGGGCATCCCTTAAGCCGTCTGCCGGCACGCCGGCGGCCCGGCTAAGAAGTGATTGGGACTTTCTCAGCCGGACCTCCGGTCACAAGGACAAGTGCTGGTAGTTGAGCTCTCTGGTTGCCACCTCCTATCCGAACAGTTGGCTAGGCCCCGAACGGCGGAGCCGGTGCGTTGACGGTCTTAGCCGTCGCAGTCCGCTGAGTGCGGAGGCCGCTAGGCCTTCCGACGCCGCTTGAGCATCAGCAGTCCGGCAAGCAGCAGGATGACGACTAGAGGGATCAGTGAAGCATCCATGCCCGTCTTGGCTAGGGCGGCCGTGCCGCCTTGGCCTGAGGTGTTGCCCATGGTGTTTGCTGCGGAAGATACCGAACCGGTGGTGGTGCCGGCGGGAACAACAGTGATACCGGTCGTGCCACCTCCCGTGGTGCCGGTCGTTCCGGTTCCCGGATCGGTGGTGCCGGTGGTTCCGGTTCCTGGGTCCGTTGTGTCCGTGTCACCCGTCGTGCCGGTTCCTGGGTCCGTTGTGTCCGTACCGGGCATTTCCGTACCGGGGGTTTCAGTACCTGGGGTTCCACAGCCATCGCCGCCGCCGAAGATGACGCATGCATCAATAACAACATTCGAGCCGTCAAGAACGCCGGACGTGCCCAGGCCGAGGTTTATGTCGGCTGCTGCGGCAACGTCGGCGGTGGTTCCGCTCCCGTCGGTGCCGCCGAGACCGAGGTTGACGTCGACCACAGCGGCGACGTCAGCAGTGTCCGACTGCGTTGAGCCACCCAGCAGGCCCAACGACGTCGAATCTGCGGACGTCGCCGCTGAGACCAGTGCGGAGGCCGTGAGGTCCGGTCCGCTGGTTGTGTCCGCGGCGCTGGCCGCGGTGGCGCCGAAGGCTAGTAGCCCGCCGGGCAAAGAGGGTGCTAAGCAGCCCCCTACGAAGGTTGCAATTCATGGTGATGTCTCCTGAAGAGTTGATTTGGGGCGCTGTTCAGCGCCTTGAGGCCGTGTTCTGCCCATGAAGGGCAGGGGGCTCAACTAGTCAGGAGAGGAACCGGGGTCGAATGACACCGGCGAAGGGACATGCTGAGGTGATCCGCTGACCGGGAAGGAGCCCGGGAGCGGCAGGTCAAAACCGAACTCATTCAGCCAGGCAGCAGAGCCTGAGGGGCCGGATGGCGAGGCGCCACCCCCTGCCCCCGATGCAGGTCCTGCCGGGGCTGGAGCCGGAGGCATGGACGGGTCGACTGTCCACGTAATTCCGGGCGCAGCCGGGAGCGTTCGTGCGCTGGTCTTAGCCAGCGCGGACGACGTGCCAGTGGCGGCCCGAAAGTGGTCTGCAGTGTTGGTGGAGCGGCCCGGCGCATCATCGGCGCTGTGCTCAGCACCTGCAGTTGGTCCCGCGGCGGCATCCGTGCTGGTGGAGGCCTCACCGGCGACGGCAATCCCGTCAACGATCAGGTCGGGCAGCGTGACCGGCACGGCCGCCACGGTTGCATCCACCAGATCGACCAGGGGCTGCAGCGCGGGTTCAAGAACGGGGACCGCTTCGGCGAGTGGCGGAGCGACGGTCTCGATCAGGTCATCGGCAGCCGTATCGACCACTCCGGCAACCGGGACGGCCACGGAAGTGACGGTGCCAGCCGGAACCACGCTGTTCACTACGGGTAATGGGGCTATCAGGTGGTCCGCTGTGCCCGCCACGCTTCCCACAACGGGCTGCAGGAGTCCGTTGGGAGAAGGAGCCGGGGACGCGGCCGATGAAGAGAGGCCGCCCAGAAGGGATCCTGAATCTCTCGAGGAGTCAGCTGTTGCGGCTGAAGCGGAAAGTGTCAGCCAAGTGGCAGTCACTGCACCTGCGAGGAGAAGCGGCCGGAGCGCACGCCATGGCGAACGGAATTTAGCCATGCGTACCACCCCCAGCATCGTTGAGACCTACGATTTCATCAGCGTAAGACTCTCGCGTGCAGGAAGTCTAGGGAAAACTGAAAATAAATCCAGCAAGCTTACTAATTTGTCACTCAGTCATCGATAACCGAAAGATGATTGTCAAGCCTGTTACAAAAAAATCATAGGCCATAACGATCAGTGGGCATCGTTCGGGTAGCTGACGCCCAGCTGCCCGCGCACTCCGTCAAAGAGCCGCATGGTTTTGATGGAATCCTCCAGCGGCATGACCGGGCTCTCGGTCAGGCCCTGTTGGATGCAGCGGGTCACCTCGCGCAGTTCGTAGGTATAGCCGATGCCGACGACGTCGAACGCCTCCGTGCGCAGGCCCTCCCGTCCGACGCCGATCACCAACTCCCGCGGATTGTTGATGGAACCGACACTCTGGAGGTAGCCCAGGCTGCCGGCCACGGTGGCAGTCCGCGGACCGTACGCCAGGAGCGAGGACGTCAGCTGGGCCTGGGCACCATGGTTGTAGCCGAGCGTCAGCGCATTCTGGGCGTCCACGCCGTCGTCATTAATGAAGCCGGTGGCACTGACGGTCTGCGGGAACCCCAGCGTTCCCACTGCCCACAGCAGGGGGTAGACCGAGATGTCCAGGAGGGCACCGCCACCGTGCTGCCTGGCCCACAGCCTGGACGTAGGGGAATACGGTGCGGGAAAACCCAGGTCAGCGGTCACCCAGTGCACGTCCCCGAGCTCCCCGGACGCGGCAATCTCGAACGCCCGCTGCATGCCCGGGAGGAAGCGGGACCACACTGCCTCCATGAGGAAGAGCTTCCGTTCCCGGGCAAGCGCGACGAGTTCGCTCGCTTCCCTGCCGTTGATGGTGAACGCCTTTTCGCACAGGACGTGCTTGCCCGCATTAAGCGCAGCGAGCACAATCTGGTGGTGCTGGGCGTGCGGTGTTGCGACGTAGACAACGTCCACCGAGTCATCGGCGAGCAGCCGCTGGTAGCCGGGCACGCCGTCGTCGTCCCCGTAGGCCTTGGCGAAACCGTAGTCCGCCGCGAAACTCTCCGCAGTGCCCGGTGAGCGGGAACTGACGGCATAGAGCTCGGCGTCTGGGAGCAGTGCCAGGTCCTGCGACACTGACCGCGCGATCCCGCCGGTGGCTATGACGCCCCACCGCAGGCGTCTTCCGGTGGCAGACCGGGGATCCGGGTCGGACTGGGTGGACAGCCACGGTGTGGCAATGGGCGCGCTCATGGTGCCCATCCTCTCATTCAGACCAGTGCGGGCGTCAGACCAAGGCGCGCGCCGGTTCTTCCGTCAGTCTGCCCTGCTGGAGCCTGAAGCGGCGGTCCGTCTTGTTGGCCAACGCCTTGTCGTGGGTGACCACAAGGATGGTGGTGTTGTGGTCACGCCTGAGCGAGCTGAGCAGTTCGATGATGTGGTCACCGGTCTGCTCGTCCAGGTTGCCGGTGGGCTCGTCAGCGAGGATCAGCTTGGGTTCGTTGGCCAGCGCCCGGGCAATCGCCACGCGCTGCTGCTCGCCGCCGGACAGCCGGTTGATGCGGCGCACCTGCTTCTCCGGGTCCAGCTGCACCTGCTCCAGAAGGTCCGTTGCCCGCTGCCGACGCTCGGTCCTGCGCACGCCCGCGAACTCCATGGGCAGCATGACGTTGTCCATCGCCGAAAGATTCGGGATCAGGTTGAACTGCTGGAAAACGAACCCGATATCCCGGCGCCGGTACTCGGTCAGCTTGCCGTCCGGCATCCCGGCCAGGCTCACGCCGTTGACGACGACGTCTCCGCTGGTCGGTTTGTCCAACGCACCCAGGAGGGACAACAGTGTGCTCTTGCCGCTGCCGCTCTTGCCGACAATGGACGCCAGCGTGCCCTGCTCCAGAACAAAACTGACGTCGTTGACCGGCTTGATGGTGCGGTCACCGGAGTTGAAAGTGCGGACCAGGTTCTTGACTTCAATCATGGCTATTCTCCTCGCAGGACTTCGATGGGACGGATGCGTGCCGTGAGCAGTGCAGGGACCAGCGCGCCGATGATGGCCACGCCGAACACCGCTGCGATGCCGGCGGCGATGACGCCGGGGGAGGCGCTGGCGGTGACCGATGTCAGCAGCTGGGAAGCGCCACCAAGGGGGTTCCCGGAGGGAAGGCCAGCGCCGCCGGGGAAGCCAGCACCGCCGCCCGGCATTCCGGCGCCGCCTGCAGCGCCGGCCATGGCGGCCCCGCGACCGGTGGTGGTGGCCGCCGTCGTGGTGGTGTTGGTGCTGATCAGCGCGGAAGCGATGCCGCCGCTGGCAAAGGAGGCGACGGCGGCGCCCACCGCGCTGCCCATGGCCACGAGGACCAGTGCCTCCAGCACGAACTGCAGGCCGATGGTGCGGTTGGGTGCTCCGATCGCCTTCAGAACACCGATTTCCCGGCGGCGTTCGCGGACCAGCATGACCATGATCAGCAGGATGATCAGTCCGGCGGTGCCCAGGGCAGCTACGAAGGCGATGAAGGAGATGTTCTTGACGCTGCCGAGCGAGCTGACCGCCGACTCCAGGTTCTGGCCCTGCGTGACGTCGGCTTTGTCGGTGCCGAGGGCGGACTCAAGCGCGGCCTTGGCGGCCTCGAGGTTTTCCATGCCGTCCACCGTGACAATCATCGAGGACAGCTCGCCCGGCAGTTCCGCGACGGTCTGGGCCGTGGGGAGGGTCAGGTAAAGGGCGTTGTTGCCGAACGTAGTGCCGGAGTCGAAGAGGCCGGCCACAGTGAACGTCTGCTCGTTGATGGTGAACGTGGAGCCGATGGTCAGGTTGTTCTTCTCGGCCAGAGTGGTTCCCAGGAGGGCGTTGGCGGATTCAGCCGTGTAGTCGCCGAGCCCGGTGCCTTCGGTGATGGTCAGGCTCTTGCCGATGGTGTCCACTTCGCCGCCGATTCCGGTTGCAGTGATCGGGAGGGAGCGTACCGGCTGCGCGGTGGTGGTTCCGGTGGTGCCGTTTGCGGGCTGGTTCCGTCCACCGAGGGTGCCAGCGTCGATGGCTGCGGTAAGGCTGGTGGTCAACGTGGTGGCGTTCTGTCCGGCGGGACCGCCCTGGCCGCCGCCGGGGCCAGCTTGGGTGCCGGCCGCCGTCTGCGCTGCCGCTTCGGCGGCTTCCGCAGCCGGAGTGAGCTGGTGCCGACGACGGAGGTTACGTTGGGGACGGCAGCTGCGGTGGCTGCCTGCTCGACGGTCAGCGGTTCGCCGCCGCCTTCGAAGCCCTGGCCGCCGGCCGGGTTGACGGTCAGGACGGTCCTGACGGACGCGTTCAGCTCCTGGACTTTGGCTCCGACGGCCTGGTTGGCCACCAGCATGGCCAGTGCAAGTCCGATCGCGACGGCCAGGACTGCCACCACCGCGGCTGTTCGGACCTTGTTTCTGAAGGCATTGCCAACACTCCGGGCAAGGACGCTCACTATACTCCTAGGATCTGGGGCCGGCGGAAGGCCGGCATCTGCTCCTACCCTCGCTTCGGGGCCTGTGCAGGAAGGCGGCCGAAGCTGTGTTTGGGCTGTGAAAGGCGGCGGGCAGTGAGAGAGCGTTAGTGAAAAGCGTGCATTAAGTGAGAGAGCGTTGGAATGCGGAATGCCCCGGCTCCCTGTGGGGGAGCCGGGGCATTCTATGTAAACCGGTGGTGACCGGCGGACCGCGTTACTTAGACCGCGTTACTTAGACCGCGTTACTTGGTCAGCGGGCCCAGTACCGGATCGTCCACGTAGGCCGTCTTCACGTTGGCGGCGGTCACGATGACCGGCGGCAGCAGGAAAGCGGGTACGGTCTTCACCGTGTTGTTGTAGGACTTGTCGTCGTTGATCTCAGGCGTCTTGCCTGCCTGGAGATCCTTGACCATCACGATTGCGTGCTCAACGAGCTTGCGGGTGTCCTTGTTGATGGTGGAGTACTGCTCGCCGGCAAGGATGGACTTGACGGATTCAACTTCCGAGTCCTGGCCGGTGATGATGGGCAGCGGCTTACCGGCGGCCTTGACAGAAGTCAGGACAGCGCGGGCCAAGGTGTCGTTCGGTGAGAGGACACCGTCCAGGGCAGCGGTCCCGTAGGAGCCGGTCAGCAGGGTGTCGGCGCGGCGCTGGGCGTTCTCTGCCTTCCAGCCCTGGGTGACTGCCTGTTCGAAGGTGGTCTGGCCGGAGACAACTTTGAGCGTTCCGTCGTCGATCTTGGGCTTCAGGATGCTCATGGCCCCGTCGAAGAAGACCTTCGCGTTGGCATCATCCGGCGACCCGGCGAAGAGCTCGACGTTGTAGGGGCCGGTCGGCTTCTTGGCCTTCATGCCGTCCAGCAGCGCCTGGCCCTGCAGCACGCCCACCTTGAAGTTGTCGTAGGCCACGTAGTAGTCCACGTTCTCCGTGTTGAGCAGGAGCCGGTCATAAGCAATGATCGTCGCGCCGGAGTCCTTCGCCTGCTTCAGCTGTGTACCCAGCTGGGCACCGTCGATGGCACCGACAATGATGACCTTGGCGCCCTTGGTGATCATGGCGCTGATCTGGTTCTGCTGCTCGGAGACGCCGCCGTTGGCGAACTGCACGTCCGGCTTGAAGCCGGCGCCGGAGAGCCCATCGTTGAACAGCTTCTCCGCCAGCACCCAGTTTTCGCTGGTCTTCTGGGGAAGCGCGACGCCGATGGAGGAGTTCTGCTCGAAGCCGCCGGCTCCGGTGGTGCTGGTGGTGCCGGGTTCGGCCCGTCCGCAGGCCGTCATCGCCAGTGCTGCGATTGCAGCTATCGCTGCTGCCTTTCCTGCTTTACCAATCATTCGCATTTCTTGGTCCACTTTCTCTTTGAGGGTATTGGTTCCGGAACCTGCATCGCTCAGGCTTCCCTGGCGATCGTTTCCTTGGTGGAGGTGGTTTCGTCGGGCTGCAGGGGTGTGCCGGGCCCGCCGGTTGGGCGGTTGAAGTTGTTCATCATCAGTCCGATGATGGACCGCTTGCCCTGAGACTTGTTGTAGACGTCGAACGCCACTGCGATCAGCAGGACCAGGCCCTTAATGATTTGGGTGAGGTCGGCGCCGACGCCGAGGAGCTGCAAGCCGTTGTTCAGGACTGCCATGACCAGGCCACCGATGATGGAACCGATCACGGTGCCCACGCCGCCCGTCACGGCCGCGCCGCCGATGAAGACTGCGGCGATGGCATCCAGTTCCCAGCCGACGCCGTCGAACGGGCCCGAAGCGGTGGAGCGCCCCACGAAGATCATGCCCGCGAGGCCAGCCAGGATGGACATGTTCATCATGACCAGGAAGTTGACCTTCTTGGACTGGACGCCGGAGAGTTCGGCTGCATGCCGGTTGCCGCCCACGGCGTAAATGTGGCGACCCACCACGGTCTTGGAAGAGACGAAGCCGTAAATCAGGACCAGGACGGCGAGGATCAGGCCGGGGATGGGGAAGGACGTGCCCGGACGGCCGGTGGCGAAGAGGTACGTGGCGTACAGGATGGCCGCGCAGACCAGGACAAGCTTCAGGACGACCACCCAGGTCTCTGCCACTTCGGCGCCCAGCACCTTCGCGGTCCGGCGGCGGCGGATTTCGCTGAAGATCACAAAGGCGACTGCAGCGAGGCCGATCAGCAGGGTGAGGTTGTTGTAGCCGGTGCTGGGCCCAACCTCAGGAAGGTAGCCGGAACCCAGGTACTGGAAGTCATTGGGTACCGGGATGGTGTTGGACTTGCCCACGAACTGGTTGAAGCCACGGAACAGGAGCATGCCGGCCAAGGTGACGATGAAGGCGGGGATCCCTACGTACGCCGTCCAAAGTCCTTGCCACGCACCGATCAGGGCACCCAGGAGCAGGCCCAGCAGCACGCCGGCGTACCAGGGGATACCCCAGTCGCGGATGGCCAGGGCCACTGTCACGCCCACAAACGCGGCCACGGATCCTACGGAGAGGTCGATGTGACCGGCGATGATGACCAGCACCATGCCGATGGCGAGGATGAGGATGTACGAGTTGCCATTGAAGAGGTTGATGACATTGCCCGGAGTGAGAGTGCGGCCCTCTGTGGTGATCTGGAAAAAGACGATCAGTGCGACCAGGGCGAAGATCATCCCGAATTGGCGGGTATTGCCGCCAAACAGCTTCTTGAGCGCGTTCATTGTTTCAGTCCTTGTATCTGGAAGGATCTGGAGGATTCCAGAGGGTCAGGCGGCCTTACGGGCGGAGGTCATGAGTTTCATCAGGCTTTCCTGGCTCGCTTCCTCCTTATTCAGGACCCCGGTGATGGCGCCCTCGAAGATGGTGTAGATGCGGTCGGAAAGACCCAGCAGCTCGGGCAGCTCGGATGAGATGACCACCACGCCTTTGCCCTGGTTGGCCAGTTGCTGGATGATGCCGTAGATCTCGTACTTGGCGCCCACATCGATGCCACGCGTCGGTTCATCCAGAATGAGGAGGTCCGGGTCCGTGAACATCCACTTCGCCAGAACCACCTTCTGCTGGTTGCCGCCCGACAGCTTGGCGACGCCTTCCTCCACAGAGGGCGTCTTGGTACGCAGCGCCTTGCGGTACTGCTCGGCAACTTCGAATTCCTTGGCAGTGTCCACCACGCTGTTTCGGCTGATCTTCTTGAGGTTCGCTGAAACGGTGGTGGCCTTGATGTCATCGAGCAGGTTCAGGCCCAGGGACTTTCGGTCCTCGGTCACATAACCCAGTCCGGCGTCAATCGCCTGCCGGACGTTTTTGAGGACAACTTCCTTGCCGTCCTTATATACATGGCCGTTGATGAACCGGCCATAGGAGCGGCCGAAGACGGAGCGGGCCAGTTCGGTACGGCCGGCACCCATCAGCCCGGCGAATCCCACAATCTCGCCGCGCCGCACAAAGAAGTTTGAGCTCTTGCAGACCAGCCTGTCCTGGATGGCGGGGTGGCCAACGGACCAGTCCTTCACTTCGAAGAACACTTCGCCGATCTTGGGGGTGTGGTCGGGGAAGCGGGACTCCAGGGCCCGGCCCACCATGCCCTTGATGATGCGGTCTTCGTCGACGCCGTCGGCCTTGACGTCGAGCGTTTCGATCGACTTGCCGTCCCGGATGATGGTGATGGAATCGGCGATCTGCTCGATCTCGTTGAGCTTGTGGGAAATGATGATCGAGGTGATGCCTTTGGCCTTGAGGCCCAGCATCAGGTCCAGGAGGTGCTGGGAATCGGATTCGTTCAGCGCCGCGGTCGGCTCGTCCAGAATGAGGATCTTGACTGACTTGTTCAGGGCCTTGGCGATCTCCACGAGCTGCTGCTTGCCGACGCCGATCTCCTTGATGGGGGTGTCCGGGTCTTCTCTGAGTCCCACCCGGGCCAGCAGCTCCGTGGACCGCTGCCGGGCCTCCGCCCAGTTGATGACGCCGCGTTTGGTCGGTTCGTTGCCCAGGAAGATGTTCTCCATGATGGACAGTTCCGGGATCAGGGCCAGCTCCTGGTGGATGATCACAATGCCGGCGTGCTCGCTGGCGCGGATGTCCTTGAACTGCTGGACCTCGGTCTGGTATACGATGTCGCCGTCGTAGCTGCCGTACGGGTAGACGCCCGAAAGCACCTTCATCAGCGTGGATTTGCCGGCGCCGTTTTCGCCGCAGATAGCGTGAATCTCGCCGGCTTTGACCCGGAGGCTCACTTCCGACAATGCCTTGACGCCGGGAAATTCCTTGGTGATGGAACGCATCTCCAGGATGACCGGGTCAGTGTGCGTGGTCTGGGACGTCATTTGCCCTTACGCCTCCAATGCATGACTTCTTTGTCCGCCCCGCAAAGCGCAGGGGCGTCTGATGAAAAAGTAAACTGGATCACACCCGTTGTCGTCAAGTCTTTAACGCAATTGCCGGATAACAAAACGGCTACGTTCGCCGGATCCCGGCATGCTGGAACACCAACGCGGCAGCCCCCAGGGCCTCCGCGCGGTCCCCAAGTGAGGACATCGTCAGCTTGGTGGTCTCGCCGATCACCGGCACTGCATGCCGGATAAGCCCCCTCCGAATGGGGTCGAGCAGCAGGTCGCCCAGCCCCGCGAGGGGACCGCCCACCACGATCACTTCAGGGTTGATCAGATTGGCCACATTGCCCAGGGCGCGTCCCACTGCCAGGCCTGCATCATCCACCACCCTGAGCGTGGCGGAGTCGCGCGCCAGGGCTTTGCGCACGATGTCCGCCGGCGTCAGGGGCGGGTCTTCGCCGCGGCCCAGCAGCTCCATCATGGTGGTAGTGGAGGCGATGGTCTCCAGACAGCCACGGTTACCGCAGCGGCACACCAGCCCGTGCTCGTGGATCGTTGCATGGCCGATTTCGCCCGTAATGCCGACGTTGCCGTAGTACGGCGCGCCGTTGAGGATCAGGCCCGCGCCGATGCCCGATCCGATCTTGAGGAACATCAGGTTGCTCACGCCCGAATGCGGCCCCCAAGTGACCTCGGACCAAGCGCCAAGATTGGCGTCGTTGTCAACGAATACGGGGATATTGAGCTTTTCCTCCAGATGCTGGAGGATGTTGATGCCCACCCATTCGGGGAGGATAGCGCCCTGCGCCACGGTGCCGGTCCGGCGGTCGATGGGGCCGGGAATTCCGACGCCGGCGCCCACCACCAGGGTCCGGTCCACGCCGCTTTGCTGCAGCAGTTTGTCCAGTAGTCCGACGGCTGCCCGGATGCCTTCCTCGGCCTGGTGGCCGAGCGACAGCAGGACGGATTCCTCGGCGATCACGTGGTAGCTCAGGGATGCCAGGACCACTCGGAGATGCCGCCGGCCGAAATCGATTCCCACTGCCACCGCGCCGTTGCTGTTTAGTCTTACGTTGAGTGCCCTGCGGCCGGAACTGGTGATCGGCTCGGTTGACGCCAGGCCCGCGTCCTGCATGATTTTGACGATGTTGGACACCGTGGCGGTGGAGAGGCCGGTCTGGCGCGCAAGCTCGGCCTGGGTGGACGGGCCGCTCATGAGGGTCTCGATGATCCGTTGCTGGTTCAGTTGCCGGAGGGCTGACTGGGATCCCGGATTTTTTGGCTTGCTCCTCGTCGAGCGCGGTGTGGCGGACATGAAAAGAAGACTGCCCTACATTGACGGTTGCAGTCAAGAAGTTAACGCAAGGAATTTGCCGGATGAGACAAATTGATGGGACGATCCGTCCGTCCTGTGGCCTTGGCCGGTGCAATTGGCCCCGGATGCCGTTCAGGTCCGGTGGCTAGGCTGGAAAAACCGGACGCATACTTCATGTGGCCGTCCCGATCATGTGAGGTGGAAACGGTGCTGCTGGCCCTGATGCAGGCAAACGCCCGCGTACTCGATGTGGATGCAAACTGTGCCGCCCTGGATGCGGCTGCCCGGGCGGCCGCCGGGGAGGGCGCAGCAGTCCTGGTCACCCCGGAGCTGTTTCCCGTGGGCTACGCGCCGCTGCGGCTCCGCGCGGAGCTGGACCCTGCCGGGCTTCCCGCCATCCGGGAGGCGCTGGAAGGGATCGCGCGGCGCCACGGGATCGGACTGGTCTACAGCCTGCCGTCAGTCACAGACGGGGGCAGCTGGCACATCACCTCCACGCTCGTGGACGCCACGGGGGGTGAGCTTCTCACCTACGCAAAAGTGCACCTCTTTGGCGATGACGAACGCGCGGCGTTCAGCCCCGCGGAGGCGGGTCCCGCCGTCGTCGATTTCAACGGATTCCGGACCTCAATGGTGATCTGCTACGACGTGGAATTTCCGGAATCGGTCAGGGCCGCCGCGCTGGGCGGGGCAGAGCTGCTCCTGGTGCCGACCGCTCTGGCGCACGGCTTCGAGGCGGTTCCCCAAGTGCTGCTCCGGGCCCGCGCGCTGGAAAGCCAGCTGACCATCGCCTATGCCAACCACTCAGGAACCGAGGACGGCTGCGAATTCCTCGGCGGCAGTGTCATTGCCGGACCGGATGGTTCGCTGCTGGCCACGGCGGGACCGGGGGCCGAACTCCTGTTCGCCGAGGTGGATCCGGACGCCGCCCGGATTACCCGTGACGTGATGCCCTATCTCCGGGAACGCCGCCCGGAGCTCTACCGGTCCTGGGGCATCTGAACCATCCGGTCCTCCAGGCCGTCCACATACTGCAGGGCAATCCACAGCTCCGCCCGCACGTGGGCGGAACCAAGGTCCATGGCCAGCAGCTCGGCCAGTGCATTGATCTGGCGCCGCACGCTGTTCCGGTGCATCCCCAGGACTTTGGCAGTGGCATCCCAGTTGCCGTTTTCGCCCAGCCACGACTTCAGGACACTGAGTTGGGTGCTGATTCGGTCAGGCTCCTGCGCCAGGATCGGTTCCAGCAACCGGGCGGCAAGCATGGTGCCGGCGCTGCGGCCCAAGAGCCCCGTGACCGACCACGTGACGTCATCCACGCGCACACTTTGTCCGCTGGCCTGGACGCGGGGCCGCAGCGACGCCGCACGCTGGTACGCGGCAGGAAGTCCGGCCATTTCCGTCGGATCGCCCACCACCAGGCGCCAGCCCAGCTCCTCCACCTCATGCAGCAGCGTGTCGTCCACCTTGAGCCGGGTGACGGCGGCAAACCCGTAGTCCGTCAGTTCCACCATCTTCGTGTCGAACAGCCTGCGCCACTGCAGCAGTTCCCTGACAGGGCCATCGGCCGGCGCGGGCGCCGACGCGTCCGCCCGCACGCCCTGAACCACCCGGAGGGCACCGGACCGGGTTCCGGAAACGCTTTGCGCCAGGAGGTCCCTGAGGACGTTCAGCTGCCGGGTTGAGCCGGCGGCCAGGCTCTCCGGATGCAGCAGCAGCGCCGTTGCCAGCTGGCTGGGGGCGAGCGAGCCGCTGGTGCGTTGTCGCACCAGCAGTTCCAGCAGCCCCACTACCGAGGACACCACACTGTTCTGCGCCGGGGTCAGCGCCCTGTCCGTCCCGAGGATCAAAGCGCCGAGGGTGGCGTCCCGCGTGCTGCGCAGCGGATGCCCGAACACCAGGGCAGAGCCGGGAATGTCGAAGGAATCCATTTCCACCCGGGGGCCGCTGCCGCTGAGCAGCCGGTCGAGGATCTGCTGCAGGGCGGGAAGTTCGACGCCGGTGCCCGCCCGGGCGCGGACCCTTCCGTCCGCGCCGACCAGCACCGCCCACACGGGAACCCGCTGGGCCAGTGCGGCCAGGAGTTCATGCTCGGGGCGGGCGGAGAGGACTGCGCGCATCAGCTGCCGGTTGATGTCCGCCAGCTGCCTGAAGGCTTTGGCGTTATCCGATTCGAGCAGCTGCGAAAATTCCAGCCCGATGGCAGCGAACGGCACAGTGCTTGGTACCTGAACCAGAGTCAGGTTATGCCGGACGCAGGCCTTCACCAGTGCCTCCGGCGCTGCGTCGAAGTAAGGTTCCAGCCCGAAGCCCAGGGCCCCCACCCCGGCTCCCACCAGACGCCGCACGTACGCGTCGACCCGGACCTGGTTGCCTGCCTCGCCCACAAACGGCAGACCCGCCGTGAGGAGGAACTCACCGTCGAGCAGGTACGGCGTGGGGTCCTCCAGCTCGCTGGGCTCTACCCAGCGCAGCAGGCCGGAACCGTTGCCGCCGTCGTGCAGGATCGTTAACTCCGGCGGCAACTTTTCCAGGAACTGCTCCAACGTGACAGCGCTGATCGGCTCGGCGCCGGTCCCTCTTCCCGTTACGGCTCTGGTGCCCGCTCCCGCGGCAGCTTCAGGCGACATGCGGCACGCTGACTTCAGGATCCTGGTAGTCGGGGCACTCGTAGGCCCTGGGCAGCCGCGGCGCTATCCGGTTGATGATTTCGTCGCCGTGGCTGCCGATGGCCGAGCCCCATTCGTCCGCGCTCGCCGCACCGGTGTCCGGATCGCCGAACAGCACGGCCGTGTCGCCGACGGAAACTCCGCAGGCTTCCGGGCCGAGGTCCACCATGAACTGGTCCATGCACACCTTGCCGATCACGGGCACCCGCCTGCCGCCCAGTTGGACAATGCTGCGCCCTGAGATGCCTTTCGGGATGCCGTCCGCATAGCCGAGGGGGATCAGCCCCAGATACCTTGCCTCGTGGGTGATGGCCTGGTGTTCGTAGCTCACGCCGGTGCCGGCCGGAACCTTCTTCACGAGCACAACGGGAGCCGTGACAGTCAGGGCCGGGCGCAGCCCGAAATCCGCGGGGTCAAGATGGTCGGCGGGCGCCAGGCCATAAATGGCCAGCCCGGCCCGCACCATGTCGAAGGCAAACTCAGGGCGGTCCAGGATGTTGGCAGAGCTGGACACATGCCTCAGCTCCGGTTCCAGGCCGCCTTCCCTGGCCTGCCGTACGGCTTCCCCGAAGGCGTCCACCGCTGCGGCGTTCCCGGGGTGGGCCGGTACGTCGGCCCAGGCCAGGTGGGTCCAGATGCCCCGGACAGTGAGGGTCCCCTCGAGCTCGGCGTTGCGTGCAGCGGCCACAAGGCCAACCCAGTCTTCCGCGCGGGCGCCGCCGCGACTCAACCCGCTGTCCAGCTCAAGGTGGACCGCGGCCGGCCTTCCGAGCGTGCGGGCGATGCCGGCCACAACGTCGAGTTGGGCGGGGCTGCCCAAGGACATGTCGACGTCGTTTTCCACAGCTTCGCGAATGATCTCGCTGGACGCTGTGGCGAGGTACAGCCAGGACAGCACCGGCGCCGTGATGCCTGCGCGGCGTAGCGCAAGAGCCTCCGTGAGCTGTGCCGTTCCGAGCCAGTCAGCGCCGGCAGACAGGGCAGCCTGCGCCACCTCGACAAGCCCGTGGCCATAGGCGTTGCCTTTCACCACCGCCATGAAGTGCGGTGCGGGAGTGAGTTTCCGGAGGGCGCGGACATTATCGGAAATCGCGGCCAGATCAACGCTGACCCGGCCGGAAAGCACTGCCGAAGGCGTGCTGGTCTGTTGTGCATTACGTCTCATGCCAGAACACTATAGGTCATTTTGCACACTCATGAGAGGTGGCTCACATGCCTAAGCTGGGCGAGGGGAAACGACAACTACTCACGAACGGACGTCAACGATGACTGTGCCCACCTACACAGAACGCCGGCCGGCACCGCCTGCCGGCAGGCCCGGCCTGGCCGCGCAGCTGCTGCGCCGCAAGCCGATCGGACAGATGGTCAATGAAGCCGAAACAGGCCATGGCGGCACCCGCCTGATCCGCAGCTTCGGCGTTTTCCAGTTGACCATGATCAGCGTCGGCGCGACCCTGGGAACCGGAATTCTGGTGATCCTGGGCGAATCGGTTCCGCTGGCCGGGCCGGCCATCTGGATCTCCTTTGCCATCGCTGGACTCGCCGCCCTGCTGTCCGCGGTGTCCTACGCCGAAATGGCCGGCCTGGTTCCGGTGGCAGGTTCCAGCTATTCCTACAGCTACGCCACTTTGGGCGAGGGCATGGCCTGGATCTGTGGCTGGTGCCTCGTGCTCGAATACGCAGTCTCGGTCGCGGCGGTGGCAGTTGGGGCCGGCCAGTACGTGAACGAGTCCCTGGCGGTCTTCGGCCAGTTCCTGCCCGACGCAATCTCCCAGCCACCCGGAGACGGCGGAGTGGTGAACGTCCCGGCGATGGTCATCGTTCTGCTCGCCATGATCCTGCTGGTTCGCGGCGCCAAGGAAAGCGCCTGGATTAACACCGCCATCGTGGTGGTCAAGGTGGGAATCCTGATCTTCTTCTGCGCCGTGGCTTTCACCGCCTTCAGCGCCGGCAACTTCGAGCCTCTCCTGCCCATGGGCGCTGCTGGTGTCTCAGCCGCCGCGTCCAGCGTCTTCTTCTCCTACATCGGCTTCGACGCGGCGTCCACGGCCGGTGAGGAAGCCCGCAATCCCAAGCGCGACTTGCCGCGGGCCATCATGCTCTCCATGCTGATCGTCACCACCATCTATGTCCTGGTTGCCGTCGCCGCCGTCGGCGCCCGTCCCTGGGGCTGGTTCGACGGTAATGAAGCAGCACTCGTGAAGATCCTTGAGGAAACCACCGGACAGCCGTGGATCGCCCTGGTCTTCGCCGTCGGCGCGGTCCTTGCCATCGCCAGCATCGTGCTGACTGTCCTTTACGGACAGACCCGCATTCTTCTCTCCATGGCCCGCGACGGACTCATTCCAAAAATCTTCGGCCGGGTCTCCGCGAGGACCGGCACACCGGTTGCCGGCACCCTGATCGTGGGCCTCCTCGTGGCAGTCACGGCCGGCCTGGTTCCACTCGGCGCCCTGGCTGACGCCACGAGCATAGGCACCCTCTTCGCCTTCGCGCTGGTGAACGTTGCCGTCATCTACCTGCGCCGTGTGCGGCCTGAACTCAAGCGGACCTTCCGGGTCCCGCTATTTCCGCTCACGCCCATCCTCGGAGCGCTCATGTGCGCCTACCTCATGGCCAACCTGGGCGCCGACACCTGGGTGACCTTCGGCATCTGGATGATGGTGGGTATCGCGGCGTACTTCGGCTATGGCCGGCGCAATTCAAGGGTGGCTTCCATGAGCCACGAGGAATACCGTGAGCTGAGCAGGCCGGAATCTTCAACGCTGTCCACCCCCGAACAAACAAAGGCAGAGCTTTCATGACCGTCGCCACCGAACTCCCGGCCTCTGACCCATCCAGCACCCAGGCTGGCCCCATCACCATGCTGAACCCCGATTTTCCGTTCAGCTACGACCACTACCTCGCCCATCCGGCAGGGCTCGGCGCGGTTCCGCCGGAGCTGTACGGCACCGAGGTGGCAGTTGTAGGGGCGGGCCTTTCGGGCCTCGTCACGGCCTACGAACTGATGAAGCTGGGCCTGCGCCCTGTCATCTATGAAGCGGACCAGATCGGCGGCCGCCTGCGGACGGCCGGTTTTCCGTCCGCTCCCGGCGTGGTGGCCGATCTGGGCGGCATGCGGTTCCCCGTGTCGGGCAGGGCTTTCTACCACTACGTGGACCTGCTAGGGCTGGACACCCAGGATTTCCCCAACCCGCTGGCACCCGTCACGTCCAGCACCGTGATCGAACTGGCCGGCCAGAAGTACTACGCCGAGACCGCCCAGGACCTGCCGCCGTTCTTCCGCGAGGTGGCCGATGCCTGGAAGGCCGCGGTGAACGACGGCGCGAGCTTCGTCGAAATGCAGGAGGCCATCCGGGCCCGGGACACGGGCCGGATCAAGGAGCTCTGGAATGAGCTGCTGCCGCTCATGGACGAGCAGACCTTCTATGGGTTCATCGCCGGGAGCGAGTCATTCAAGGAAGCCGGCTTTGCCCACCGGGAGGCCTTTGGCCAGGTGGGCTTCGGCACAGGCGGCTGGGACACGGACTTCCCCAACTCCATCCTGGAAATCCTCCGCGTGGTCTACACCGACGCCGATGACCAGCACCGGCTCATCAGCGGGGGAGCCCAACGGCTGCCCGAGGCACTGTGGCAGCACGCGCCGTCGGGCATGGCCCACTGGCCGGACGGAACATCCCTGGCGTCGCTCCACTCCGGCACGCCCCGCGGCGCCGTGGACAAGATCAGCCGCGATGCCGACGGCGACCTCCGGATCCGGGAGCGCTGGGGCCGCGAAGCCAGCTACCCCGCCGTGGTCACCACGTGCCAGTCCTGGCTGCTGTCCACGCGCATCCACACCGAGGAGGCACTGTTCCCGGCCGAACTGTGGACTGCGATCGAGCGTTCGCACTACATGCAGTCATCCAAGACGTTTGTGATGGTGGACCGGCCGTTCTGGAAGGACATCGATCGGGACACCGGCCGTGAGGTCCTGTCCATGACCCTCACGGACCGGTTGAACAGGGCCACCTACCTCCTGGATGACGGCCCGGACAAGCCCGCCGTGATCCTGCTGTCCTACACGTGGAACGATGACGCGCTCAAATGGCTGGCGCTGGACGCCGACGAACGCGTTGAGCTGATGCTGCACTCGCTCGAGCAGATTTACCCGGGCGTGGACATCGCCAGCCACATCGTGGGCCAGCCGATCACCGTTTCCTGGGAAGCGGACCCCAACTTCATGGGTGCCTTCAAAGCGAACCTGCCGGGGCACTACCGCTACCAGCAGCGCCTCTTCACGCACTTCAAGCAGGACAAGCTGCCCGAATCCCAGCGCGGGATCTTCCTTGCCGGTGATGATGTGTCCTTCACGGCGGGCTGGGCCGAAGGCGCCGTAACCACCGGCCTGAACGCGGTGTGGGGTGTGGTGAAACACCTGGGCGGGACGTCGGCGCCGGGCAACCCCGGTCCGGGCGAACTCCTGGACGCCATCGGGCCCATCAGCCTCGACTAGCCGTGCAGCTCCCGGTGCGCGCGCGCCAGCTCGACGTAGCGCACGGCGTTCTGCTTCACGCCGTCGAACTCCTCATCGGTGAGTTCCCGCCGTACCTTCGCCGGGACGCCGGCAACCAGCGAGCGGGGCGGCACAATAGTCCCTTCCAGGACAACGGCGCCGGCTGCCACGAGCGAGCCGGTGCCGATCACCGCGCCGTTAAGCACAGTGGCGCCCATGCCGATCAGGCAGTCGTCCTCTACAGTGCAGCCATGGACGACGGCGGCATGTCCCACACTGACCCCGGCCCCGACTGTGCAGGGGAAGCCCGGATCGGCGTGCAGCACCACGTTGTCCTGCAGGTTGCTGCCGGCGCCGACGCTGATGGCCGCTGTGTCGGCCCGGACCGACACACCATAGAAGGCGCTTGAATCCTCAGCGAGCGTGGCCTTGCCGATGATCGACGCCGTCGGGGCGATGAAGGCGGATTCGTGGACGGCCGGGGTGTTCCCGGCGAAAGTGTGAAGAGGAGCCATGGGCCAAGCCTAGGACATCCGCCCACCCCAACTGAGTAGCGCTATCTGTCGTTATGAGCCCTCATAACGACAGATAGCGCTACTCAGTTGGGAGAGGCGGGGGTGCGGAGGATCAGGAACTGGTAGTGCTGTGTCCAGTTCCCGGCGCCCGGGCCGGATTCCTCGCCGTTGCCTTCCGGCCAGGTGACAAAGTCCTCGATGGCACCGTGCCGGCCAAAGACCTGCCGCACCGTCGCGTCGCTGCGCCGGCTGAAGAACCGGGGTTCTACGTCGTCCTCGGGGTTCAGGACCTCTTCATCCTCACCGGACCAGAGGCCGACGGCGATGGGCGCGCCGCGTGCCGTGACGCGCACCAGTTCGCGCAGGACGCCGTCGATATCGGTGGCAGGGACGTGTAGCAGCGTGCTCATGGTCCAGAGGGCCGGGAAGGTCCCGTCCGGGAAGGGCAGCTGCCGGGCGCTGGCCACGGAGACGTCCAGGCCCTTCGTCCGGGACCTGCGGACGTGCTCCTCGGAGAGGTCAACGCCGGTGTAATGGATGCCGGCCCGGACGAACTCCAGGCCGTCGAGCCCCATGCCGGAGCCGATCTCCAGGACGTTGTGCCGGCCCTCGGCCTTGAGCAGCGAGATGAACCGCTCACGCTGTTCTACCCGCTGGGGCGCAAGCGGATGTTCCGTGCCGGACGCCGCGCGGCGGTTATAGAACTCGGCGAGGCGCTGTTCGCGGCCGGGTTCCTCCACTGCATTCTCAACTGCGTCCATGGACCACGACCTAGATAAGAGACTGCCTAGTTAAAGACCACTGTCCGGTTGCCGTCCAGCAGCACCCGGTGTTCTGCATGCCATTGGACGGCCTGCGTCAGGGTGCGGCCCTCCACGTCCCGGCCCATCTGCACGAACTGCTCCGGAGTGCGGGCGTGGTCCACGCGGATGACTTCCTGCTCGATGATGGGGCCCTCGTCCAGCGCGGCCGTGACGTAGTGGGCAGTGGCGCCGATCAGCTTCACGCCGCGGGCATGAGCCTGGTGGTAGGGCTTGGCGCCCTTGAAGGACGGCAGGAACGAGTGGTGGATATTGATGGCCTTGCCGGTGAGCTCCGCGCACAGGTCATCCGAAATGATCTGCATGTAGCGGGCCAGGACGGTCAGTTCGATATCGTGCTCGGCCATGAGGGCGCGCAGCTTGTCCTCGGACTGGGCCTTGGTGTCCGGGGTGACCGGGATGTGGTGGAACGGGATGCCGTAGAACTCGGCCAGCCCGGCGAGGTCACGGTGGTTGGAGACGATGGCCGGGATCTCGATGGGCAGGGTGCCGGAGCGCTGCTGGAACAGGATGTCGTTGAGGCAGTGCGCGGACGTGCTGGCCATCAGGAGCGTGCGCACCTTCTGGCCCACGGGGTTGAGGCTCCACTGCATGCCGAAGGAGTGGACCACCGGCTCAAGGGCGGCCTGGACCTCGGCCCGGGAGGCCGTCGTCGTCGCTTCCACCCGCATAAAGAAGTTGCCGGTTGCGGGGCTGCCATACTGCTGCGAGTCCAAAATATTACAGCCCGCCACCAGCAGCGCTCCGGCCACTGCGTGGACAATTCCGGGGCGGTCCGGGCAGGACAATGTCAATACGTAAGCTCGGTTCAGCTGCTCTTCAGTCACGACTACAAGCCTACCCGCGCGGCCCGCCCGCGTTTGGTAGTCTGGTGGGGTCGCAACTGGCGTTGGGTGGCTAACCACCAGGGAGTGGCAATCACGAAGACCACGGATCGTACGCCTGGGCCGAGGGTCATGTCTTACCGGAACTGCACCCTCTGCGGGTGCGGTTCGCTTTCACGCCCTGTCATCAAGGGGCGGTGATGTGCGCCAGCCGGTAGCCTGACCTTAGCAGTGCCCGTATCCCTAGCCAGGAGTTTTTCGTGACTACTACCGCCACCACCACAGCCGCCGTCAGCAACCAGTCGCTGGCCGAGCTTGACCCCGAAATCGCAGCAGTCCTCAGCCAGGAACTTGGCCGCCAGCGCGGCACCCTGGAAATGATCGCCTCCGAAAACTTTGCCCCGCGCGCCGTGATGGAAGCCCAGGGCTCGGTCCTGACCAACAAGTATGCCGAGGGTTACCCGGGCCGCCGTTACTACGGCGGCTGCGAATATGTGGATATCGCAGAGCAGCTGGCCATCGACCGCGTCAAGGCTCTGTTCGGTGCCGAGTACGCCAACGTCCAGCCGCACTCCGGTGCCCAGGCCAACGCCGCAGCACTGTCCGCCATGATTGCCCCCGGTGACAAGATCCTGGGCCTGTCCCTTGCCCACGGCGGCCACCTGACCCACGGCATGAAGCTCAACTTCTCCGGCAAGCTCTACAAGGTTGCTGCGTACCAGGTGGAGCCGGACAACTTCCGCGTTGACATGGACAAGCTGCGCGAACAGGCCATCGCCGAGAAGCCCCAGGTCATCATCGCCGGCTGGTCCGCCTACCCGCGCCACCTGGACTTCGCGGCCTTCCGCTCCATCGCCGATGAAGTGGGCGCGCTGCTCTGGACCGACATGGCACACTTCGCCGGACTGGTGGCTGCTGGGCTGCACCCGAGCCCGGTGCCGTACTCCGACGTCGTCACCTCCACCGTGCACAAGACCCTCGCCGGCCCGCGCTCCGGTGTGATCCTGGCCAAGCAGGAGTGGGCCAAGAAGATCAACTCCAACGTCTTCCCGGGCCAGCAAGGCGGGCCGCTCATGCACGTCATTGCAGCCAAGGCCGTTGCCTTCAAGATCGCCGGCACCGAGGAATTCAAGGAGCGCCAGGAGCGTGTCCTCGAAGGCGCCAAGATCATCGCTGACCGCCTCAACCAGTCCGACGTCGCCGACGCCGGCGTCTCCGTCCTCACCGGCGGCACCGACGTGCACCTGGTCCTGGTGGACCTGCGCGACTCCCAGCTCGACGGCCAGCAGGCCGAGGACCTCCTGCACTCCGTGGGCATCACCGTGAACCGCAATGCGGTTCCGTTCGACCCCCGCCCGCCGATGGTCACCTCCGGCCTGCGCATCGGCACCCCGGCCCTGGCCACCCGCGGCTTCGGTGCTGCCGAGTTCACCGAGGTGGCAGAGATCATCGCCACTGCACTGAAGGCCGGCACCGCCACGGACGTCGAGGCACTGCAGTCCCGCGTGGACAAGCTCGCCGCCGATTTCCCGCTGTACCCGCTGCACGAGCAGTGGTAATCCATGACCACTGAAACTGGAACTGCACAGATTCTTGACGGCAAAGCCACCGCCGCTGCCATCAAGGCCGAGCTGACCGAACGCGTGGCCGCACTCAAGGCCAAGGGCGTCACCCCCGGACTGGGGACCGTTTTGGTGGGCTCCGACCCCGGGAGCACCTGGTACGTGGGCGGCAAGCACAAGGACTGCGCCGACGTGGGTATCACGTCCATCCGCCGCGACCTCCCCGAGGAAACCACGCAGGACGAACTCCTCGCCGTGGTCCGTGAGCTGAACGGGAACCCGGAATGCACCGGCTACATCGTGCAGCTTCCCTTGCCCAAGCACATCAACCAGGACGTCATCCTGGAGGCCATGGATCCGGTCAAGGACGCAGACGGCCTGCACCCGATGAACCTGGGCCGCCTGGTGGCCAACGTCAGCGGACCGATGAACTCGCCGCTGCCGTGCACCCCCAAGGGCTGCGTGGAGCTCCTCACCCGGCACGGCATCAGCCTCAAGGGCAAGCGCGTCCTCGTGGTGGGACGCGGCGTGACCATCGGCCGTCCCGTCGGGCTGCTGCTGACCCGCAAGGACGTCAACGCCACGGTCATCCTGGCGCACACCGGGACCGTGGACCTGGCCGCCGAACTCCGCCAGGCCGACGTCGTGATCGCCGCCGCGGGAGTCCCGCACATGATCAAGGCAGCGGACCTCAAGCCGGGCGCAATAGTGCTCGACGTCGGCGTGAGCCGTGTTGACGACGGCAACGGTAAGGCAGTGGTCACCGGAGACGTGGACCCCGCCGCTGCCGACGTCGCCTCGTGGATCTCCCCGAACCCGGGCGGCGTGGGGCCGATGACCCGCGCCATGCTGCTCGCCAATGTGGTGGAAACCGCGGAGCGCCAGGCGGGAATCGCCTAGTTTCGTTCCTCAACAGCAAAGCCCGACGGCGGTCAGCACCTCCACTTGAGGTGCGGGCCGCCATCGGCCGTTAACCGTGCCCAGCCCAACTAAGTAGCGCTATCTGTCGTTTTGGAGGCTCAAAACGACAGATAGCGCTACTTAGTTGGGAGCGTGCAAGTGTTCGCCGGGGGTGGAAGGTGCGCTGGGGCTCTGCTGCGTTTGAGACAATAGACGCATGCGATCTCTGGGTAACACTCAATCTCCGTCCGGCCGGCCCAAGGGCGGCTTCTCCATGCTGCGGATCAGCGGTCCGGGAATGATGGTCTTTGTCATCGCGTTCATCGTTGCCGTGATCTTTGCCGCGAACCAGAACGACGTCGTGGGCTGGGTTGTCGCCATCATCGCCGCTTTCTGGCTGGCCCTCGCAGCCTTTGTGGTGTTCAGCATCCAGAAGGCGGCCAAAAAAGCCGGCGCGAAGCTGACGGAAGCCCAGAACGCCTTCAACAGCGCGGCCGGCCGTGCGCCGTCGTCGTCCTCGGCCGACCACGGCGGCACCCGGGTGGTGTACGAGCGGACCGAAGCGGACGAAGTCCGCGACCTCAAGCTGGACCACTCCTTCAAGATCGTCCAGGTCCAGATCCAGGTAGTGGAGAAGGAACGCGCCAAGGGTGAGGCAGCGGACCAGGACACGATCCGCCGCGCGCTGGAGACCATCGAGATCACCGCCACCAACGCCCGCGACATGATCCGCGCTGCCGGCGGCACCGGCGACCCGGTCAGCGGAACCATCATCGACTAGAGTAGTGCGGGTGATCTCGGCATTGAAGAAGGACCACCTTCGCATCGCATCAGTCAACGTCAACGGCCTCCGGGCTGCCTACAAGAACGGTATGGCGGCATGGCTGGAGCCCCGCGAGGTGGACATTCTCTGCCTCCAGGAAGTCCGGGCGCCTGACGCGATTGTGCGCCAGCTGCTCGGTGATGGCTGGCACATCCTGCACGCCGAAGCCGAGGCCAAAGGCCGCGCCGGCGTCGTCATTGCGTCCCGTGAAGAGCCTCTGGACACCCGCAACGGCATCGGCGATGACTACTTCGCCACCGCCGGACGCTGGGTTGAGGCTGACTTCAGGGTGGCCGACGCCGAGGGGAACCCCGCGCAGCTGACGGTTGCCAGCGCCTACGTGCACTCCGGCGAGGTGGGTACCCCGAAGCAGGTGGACAAGTACCGCTTTTTGGATGTCATGACCACCAGGCTGCCGGAACTGTCCAAGCACAGCGATCACGCACTGGTGGTGGGGGACCTCAACGTGGGCCACACCGAACGGGACATCAGGAACTGGAAGGGCAACGTCAAGAAGGCCGGTTTCCTGCCTGACGAACGTGCCTATTTTAACCGCTTCTTCGGCGAGGACATCGGCTGGAAGGATGTCCACCGTGGCCTGGCGGGCGACGTCGACGGTCCCTACACCTGGTGGTCACAGCGTGGGCAGGCGTTCGACAACGACACCGGCTGGCGCATCGACTACCACATGGCCACCCCGGACCTCGCCGCCGCCGCGTTCTCGGCAGTGGTTGACCGGGCGCCTTCGTGGGACACCCGCTTCTCTGACCATGCCCCGCTGGTAGTGGACTACCGGCTCTAAGCCCCGAAGGTTTTTTCCCATGACTAGCCCGAATTCCCCGGTGACCAAGAAACGCATCCTCTCCGGCGCCAAGCCCACGGCGGACTCCCTGCACCTGGGCAACTACATTGGCGCTGTCCGCAACTGGGTGGACATGCAGGCTGAATATGATGCCGTCTTCTTCATCCCGGACCTTCACGCCATCACCGTGGACTTCGATCCCGCCGAGCTTGCCAAGCGCACCCGGGTGGTTGCCGCGCAGTACATTGCCGCCGGCATCGACCCGGACAAAAGCATCTTCTTTGTGCAGTCCCACGTCCCCGAGCACGCCCAGCTGGCCTGGGCCCTGAACTGCATCACCGGCTTCGGCGAAGCGTCGCGGATGACACAGTTCAAGGACAAGACCCAGAAGTCGGGCGCGGACGCCGCAACTCTTGGCCTGTTTGCCTACCCCACGCTCATGGCAGCCGACATCCTGCTGTACCAGACTGACCTCGTGCCGGTGGGCGAGGACCAGCGGCAGCACCTGGAGCTCACCCGGAACCTGGCCCAGCGCTTCAACACCCGCTACGGCCACACGTTCACCGTGCCGGAGGCCACCATCCTCAAGGCCAGCGCCAAGATCTATGACCTGCAGAACCCCAGCGCCAAGATGTCCAAGACGGGGGAGTCGCCCAACGGTTCCATCCAGCTGCTGGAGGACCCTAAGCTCGCCGCGAAGCGCATCAAGTCCGCGGTCACTGACACGGGATCCGAAGTCCGGTTCGATGCCGAAGCCAAGCCCGGGATCTCCAACCTCCTCACCATCTACTCCACGCTCACCGGAAAGTCCGTGGCTGAGCTGGAGACGGAGTACGAGGGCAAGATGTACGGCCACCTGAAAGTGGACCTTGCGGAGATCATGGTGGACTTCATCACGCCGCTGCGGAACCGCACCAACGAACTGATGGCTGACCCGGCCGAGCTGGACCGGCTGCTGGCCCAGGGCGCCGAGCGGGCCAGGGAAATCGCCGCAGTGACCCTTGGCCAGGTCTATGAGCGCATGGGCTTCCTGCCGTCCCTCAGCCTCGCAGGCGTCCGCTAGCTCGATGTCGGCCGCCAGCAATGTCAGTGAAGGAATGAGCGTAGGCGTCATTCTGGGCTTTCCCCCTGCCATCGCCGAGGAGCTTCAACGGTGGCGCGCCTCCTTCGGGGACCCCATGGCGGGGGTGGTGCCCGCGCACATCACGCTGGTCACTACCACGCCCACCCAGGACTGGGCAGCCACCCAGGCGCACGTCCGCGACGTGGCGCGGCGGCAGGTCCCGTTTATGGTCACCATTGCCGGGACCGGAACGTTCCGGCCGGTCTCCCCGGTGGTTTACATCAACGTCGAGGACGGGTTCGACTCCTGCGTGGAGCTCCACGAAAGACTCCAGAGCGGCCCGCTGCAACGCGAGTTGCCGTTCTCGTACCACCCGCATGTCACCATCGCCCACGATGTCGCGCCCGAAAGCCTGGACGAAGCCGAAACGGTGCTTGAAAGTTACCGGGCGACGTTCCCGGTGGTTAGCATGGGACTCTACGAGCACGATGCCGACGGCATTTGGCAGCTACGGGAAGAGTTGGACTTTGGGACCGAAACTGACGACGGCGGGTCCTTCGCCGCGGACGCCGACGCAAACGGAGCCACCGCTCCCTACTGAACAGGCCCGCCTGAAGCTCGCCGTCATCCAGAAACGGATGGAGTGGGGCAAAGCCAGAAGGTCCGACGGCGGCCCGGTGGCCAGCTCGCTGGCGATGCTCCAGTGGCTGCTGGCCAGGCTTAATGCCTTCCGCCCGATGCGCGCGTGGCAGCACTACAACCTCCAGCATGGCCCGTTGATGAGCGCCGGCATCGGCTTCAACATGTTCTTCTCCATCACCGGCCTGTTGGCCACGGGTTTCTCCGTTGCCGGCCTGGTGCTGCGGGGCCAGCCTGCCCTGCTGGACACCATCATCCGCAGCGTGGCCCAGAGTGCGCCCGGACTGCTGAAGGTGGGCGGGGGAGAAGGGCTGGTTGATCCGAACGACCTCCTGAACCCGGACGGACTCGGCTGGACCGCCGTGATTGCTGCCGCGGTTACGGTCATCACGTCCCTGGGCTGGATCGCCGGACTCCGCGACGGCCTGCGCGGTGTGGTGCAGTTGCCGCCCCTGAAAATCAACCCGATTGTCCTTAAACTGCGCGACGCCGGCACCCTCCTGCTCCTGGGAGTGGCCCTGGTGATCAGCGCCGGAGCGTCCCTGGTGTTCGGCACGGCGGCCGGCTGGGTCACGGACTTCCTGCAGCTGGATCCGGCGGTGGCAGGTCCGCTGACCACAGCGATCAAGATCGGTGTGCCGCTGACGCTCAACTGGGTCACGGCCGTCATCATGTTCCGGCTGGCCGGTGGGCTCAAGCTCTCCCGGCGGGCACTCCTGGAGGGGACCATCCTTGCCGCGGTGGGCACCACCGTCCTGCAGGTCTTCAGCACTGAACTGCTGGCCGGTGCGGGACGGAACCCCATCCTGGCGCCGTTTGCCATCATCATCGGCCTGCTGATCTGGTTCAACCTGGTCAGCCAGGTCTACCTCGTGTCCGCCGGCTGGTCCACCATCCGTGAAGAGGACCTCAGGAGCGCACCCGCAGGCCAGGAGAAAGCACTGTGGGGCTCCCGGCAGGTCCAGCCCGGCAAGGTACCCGTGGAGGGCCACAGCGACGGAAAGGGCCCCGGCGCCGGGCACCAGGGCAGCCCGGCAGTTACTTCCCGGCGTCGAGGTACTGGTCGGCCCAGGCAGAAATAATCCTGGCGGCCCGGGCTGCCTGGCCCTTGCCGGTCAGCAGGTGGTCGCTGCCTTCGAGTGAGACGAAGTTCCGCGGATGGCGCGCCGTCTGGAAGATGGTGCTGGCGTTCTCGATGCCCACGGTGTTGTCCGTGGGGGAGTGGAGGACCATCAGCGGTTTGTGCAGCTGCCGGATGCAGTCCGTGAGGTCCGCGTTTTCCAGGTCCTCCACAAAGTGTTTCCGGATCTCCACGCGTTTCCCGCCGAGGTCCACTTCCGCGCTGCCCTCGCTGAGGATCTTGTCCAGTGCGGCGTCAAAGACGTGGGCCACGTGCTTGGGTGAGAACGGGGCCGCAACTGTTGCGACGGCGTCGAGCTCCGGGATCTGTCGGGCGGCCGAAAGCACCGCCGCGCCGCCGAAGGAGTGTCCCACCAGCAGCGAGATGGCCCTCCCGTGGCTGCGCATGAACTCGGCGGCCACCACGGTGTCCGCCACCTTGTGGCTGAAGGAGCCCTCCGACCAATGGCCGGCTGACTCGCCCAGCCCCAGGTTGTCGAAGCGGAGCATCCCGATGCCGGTGTCGGCCAGGGCCTTGCACATCCGGGACGCCGCCGGGCTGTCTTTGCCCAGGGTGAAGCCGTGTGAGAAGACGCCCCAGCCCCGCACCGGCCCCTCCGGGACGTCGATGATGCCGGACAGGAGCTCGCCGGTGGAACCTTCGAAGCTGACTTTTTCGGAGCGGGACATCGCGTGCTGCTTTCGTTGGTGCCGTCACGTGTTAAACAACGACGGCGCCCATCCCACCTAAGGTGGGTGACGCCGTCGTAAGCAAGAACCTGAATTAGATCTTACGGGAGAGAATTGCCTGCTTGACTTCGGCGATTGCCTGGGTCACCTGGATGCCGCGGGGGCATGCTTCGGAGCAGTTGAAGGTGGTGCGGCAACGCCACACGCCTTCCTTGTCGTTCAGGATTTCCAGGCGCATGTCGCCGGCATCATCACGGGAATCGAAGATGAAGCGGTGGGCGTTGACGATCGCGGCCGGGCCGAAGTACTGGCCATCGGTCCAGAAGACCGGGCAAGAGGACGTGCACGCCGCGCAGAGGATGCACTTGGTGGTGTCGTCGAAGCGCTCACGGTCCTCGGCGGACTGCAGGCGTTCCTTGGTGGGCTCGTGGCCCTTGTTGATCAGGAACGGCATGACTTCGCGGAAGGACTGGAAGAACGGCTCCATGTCCACGATCAGGTCCTTCTCCACCGGCAGGCCCTTGATGGGCTCAACGGTGATGG
This sequence comes from Pseudarthrobacter sp. MDT1-22, assembly GCF_054511035.1. Taxonomy (NCBI): domain Bacteria; kingdom Bacillati; phylum Actinomycetota; class Actinomycetes; order Micrococcales; family Micrococcaceae; genus Pseudarthrobacter; species Pseudarthrobacter sp. MDT1-22. Next base: position 134,673 of record NZ_JBTNDK010000006.1, read on the forward strand.
GCTTGGTGGTGTCCAAGTCCTTAAGGAGCGTCTTGCAGGCAAGGCGGTTGCGGCCGTTGATGCGCATGGCATCGGAACCGCAGACACCGTGGGCGCAGGAACGGCGGAACGATACGCTGCCGTCAATTTCCCACTTGACCTTGTGCAGGGCGTCCAGCACGCGGTCGGTGCCGTACATGGTCACCTTGAAGTCGTCCCACGTGGCGTCCTCGGACACCTCAGGGTTGTAACGGCGGACGCGCAGGGTGACGTCGAACGTGGGGATCTCTCCGCCGCCTCCGATGTGTGCGGGCAGTTCGATCTTGGAGGCTGGCTCAGCAAGTTCAGCGGTCATCTTAGTACTTCCTCACCATCGGCTCGTAGCGGGTAAAGACAACCGGTTTGGTGCCCAGACGGATGCCGGCGATTGCCTCTGCCGAGCCGTCGGCCGGGGCGTGGTCATCCTTGTACGCCATGGAGTGCTTCATGAATTTTTCGTCGTCGCGTTCCGGGAAGTCCTCGCGGAAGTGTCCGCCGCGGGATTCCTCACGGTGCAGGGCAGCCACGGTCATGACCTTGGCCAGTTCCAGCAGGAAGCCCAGTTCAACGGCCTCGAGCAGGTCCAGGTTGAAGCGCTTGCCCTTGTCCTGGACGCTGATCTTCTTGTAGCGGGCCTCGAAGGACTCGATGTCCGTCAGGACCTGGTTCAGCGTGTCAGCCGTACGGAACACCTGCATGTTGGCGTCCATGGTGTCCTGGAGTTCCTTGCGGATCACCGCCACCTTCTCGTCGCCGGTGCCGTTGCGGGCAATGTCCAGCAGCTCGATGGTGTAGGCCTCCGGATCCTCTGGGAGGTCCACGAAGTCAGCAGTCTTGGCGTACTCCGCGGCGGCGATGCCGGCGCGCTTGCCGAACACGTTGATGTCCAGCAGTGAGTTGGTGCCCAGGCGGTTGGAGCCGTGGACCGAAACGCAGGCGACCTCGCCGGCGGCGTACAGGCCCGGGATGACGGTGTCGTTGTCCTGCAGGACCTCGGTGGTGATGTTGGTGGGGATGCCGCCCATGGCGTAGTGCGCCGTGGGGAACACCGGAACCGGTTCCGTGTACGGTTCCACGCCCAGGTAGGTGCGGGCGAACTCGGTGATGTCCGGGAGCTTGGCATCGATGTGCGCAGGCTCCAGGTGGGTCAGGTCCAGCAGGACGTAGTCCTTGTTCGGGCCGCAGCCGCGGCCTTCGCGGACTTCGTTGGCCATGGAGCGGGCCACGATGTCACGCGGTGCCAGGTCCTTGATGGTGGGGGCGTAACGCTCCATAAAGCGCTCACCCTCGGAGTTACGCAGGATGGCGCCCTCACCGCGTGCGGCTTCGGACAGCAGGATGCCCAGGCCGGCTAGGCCTGTCGGGTGGAACTGGAAGAACTCCATGTCTTCCAGCGGGATGCCGCGGCGGAAGGCGATGCCCATGCCGTCACCGGTGAGGGTGTGGGCGTTGGAGGTGGTCTTGAAGACCTTGCCGGCGCCGCCCGAGGCGAAGATCACGGACTTGGCCTGGAACACGTGCAGCTCGCCGGAGGCAAGGTCATAGGACACGACGCCGGCAACACGCTTCTGCTTGTACGGCGTGCCGTCCTCGCGGACAGCGTCTTCCTCGACCGTCAGGAGGTCAAGGACGTAGTACTCGTTGTAGAACTCCACGTTGTGCTTGACGCAGTTTTGGTACAGCGTCTGCAGGATCATGTGGCCGGTGCGGTCAGCTGCGTAGCAGGCACGGCGGACGGGCGCCTTGCCGTGGTCGCGGGTGTGGCCACCGAAGCGGCGCTGGTCGATCCGGCCTTCGGGCGTGCGGTTGAACGGCAGGCCCATCTTTTCCAGGTCCAGCACGGCGTCGATGGCTTCCTTCGCCATGACCTCGGCGGCGTCCTGGTCAACCAGGTAGTCACCGCCCTTAATGGTGTCAAAGGTGTGCCATTCCCAGTTGTCTTCTTCGACATTGGCAAGGGCCGCACACATGCCACCCTGCGCCGCACCGGTGTGCGAGCGGGTGGGGTAGAGCTTGGTCAGTACTGCTGTTCGCGCGCGCTGACCGGACTCGATCGCGGCGCGCATGCCAGCGCCACCGGCACCGACGATGACGACGTCGTACTTATGGACCTGCATACTTGGGCGCTCTTTCTCTCAAAATTCGCTATAAAACAACGGGCGGGCGTTGCCTGCACCGCAAAATACAGCCTGCGGCTCACCGCGGGCAGCGGATGATCTGGCTACGCGGGGCAGAATCCGCCGGGCAGCGGAACGCCGTCAACCACGGGGCACGGGTTGAAGGTGAAGATCACCAGGGTGCCAAGGACGATGATCACGGTGGTGGCCGCGTAGAGGACGATCTTGAGCCAGAGTCGGGTGGAATCCTTCTCGGCGTAGTCGTTGATGATGGTGCGTACGCCGTTGGTGCCGTGCAGCATGGCCAGCCACAGCATGGCGAGGTCCCAGATCTGCCAGAACGGGTCAGCCCACTTGCCGGCGACGAAGCCGAAGTCGATGGCTTGGATGCCTTCGCCCACCAGGAGGTTCACGAAGAGGTGCCCGAAGATGAGCACCACCAGCACTACGCCGGAAAGGCGCATGAACAGCCAGGCGAACATTTCGAAGTTGCCCCGGCTTGCGCCGGTGCGGCGGTACTGGGGGGAGATCTTGCCGCTACTGTTTTTCCCACTGCGTGGGCTGTCGATCGTTGCAGTCATGGCTCAGTGACCTCCAAGTGCGAGGGAAAGGTGGCGGATGGAGAAGCCGACCATAACAACTACCCACAGGGCCAGGACGGTCCACAGCATCTGGCGCTGGTATTTGGCGCCCTTCTTCCAGAAGTCGACGGCGATGATCCGCAGGCCGTTAAAGGCGTGGAAGACAATCGCGGCAACCAGGCCCGTTTCACCCAGGGCCATAAGGGGGTTCTTGTAGGCACCGATAACAGCCGTGTAGGCCTCCGGGGACACACGCACCAATGAGGTGTCCAGCACATGGACCAACAAGAAGAAAAAGATCACTACACCGGTAATCCGGTGTCCTACCCAGGACCACATGCCTTCACGGCCGCGGTACAAGGTGCCAGCTGGTTTTGTCGGCACTGATAAACCTCCCTGCAACACAGCGGCGCTGGCATGAGATCCACGCGGGGGGAACGCCTGCTGCGAGAGCAACTCGTAGCTCAGGCCTAAATCTAGGCTTCGCTCACAGCTTATTCAATTTAGGAACTCCTTGGTGACCCCGCAATGCCTGCGTTTTGCCTGCAGATGAGACGAACACCACATCATGGCGCGCCCGCGGGGGTTGGCGGAGGGTTCTGAAAGGGGCAGTTCACGGCTCGTCAGCTAAAGTAGCCGTGATGAGTACAGACAAAGTGACAAGCCCGGATTCACCCCTGAACCGCTTTATTGCGGTCATTCCGGCAGGCGGAGTGGGGACTCGCCTCTGGCCCCTGTCACGGGCAGCAGCTCCCAAATTCCTCCATGACCTCACCGGGTCCGGCAGCACTTTGCTGCGCGCCACCTACGACCGCCTCGAGCCGCTGGCAGGCAGGCGCGTCCTCGTGGTGACCGGCACTGCACACCGGGCCGCCGTCTGCCGGCAGTTGCCCGAGGTCCAGGAGTCGGACCTGGTCCTGGAGAGCGAGCCCAAGGATTCCGGCGCCGCCATCGGCCTGGCTGCCGCCATCCTGTACCAGCGCGACCCGGACACCATCATGGGTTCCTTCGCCGCTGACCAGGTCATCAGTCCTGACCACCTGTTCCAGCAGGCCGTCCGCGAAGCCATCCACACGGCCGCCGCCGGCAAGATCGTGACCATCGGCATCAAGCCGACCCACCCGTCCACCGGCTTCGGTTACATCCGCGCCGGCGCGGAACTCAACATCGAAGGTGCGCCCAGCGCCCAGGCCGTTGTCGAGTTCGTAGAGAAGCCGGACGAGGAAGTTGCCCAGCAGTATGTGGACAGCGGTGAGTATGTCTGGAACGCAGGAATGTTCGTGGCTCCCGTTGCCCTGATGCTGAGGCACCTTGAGGCCAACCAGCCGGAGCTGTTCAAGGGCCTGCAGGAGATCGCCCAAGCCTGGGACACTCCCGAACGTGATGTCGTCACAGCCCGCGTTTGGCCCACGTTGCCCAAAATCGCCATTGACTATGCGGTGGCCGAGCCTGCCGCCGCTGCCGGCGATGTGGCCGTTGTGCCGGGCACGTTCGGATGGGACGACGTCGGAGACTTTGCTTCGGTGGGCCGGCTCAACAGTGCGCGGGAAGTCGATGACGTCACCGTTATCGGTGAAGGCGCCCGGGTTTTCACCGAAAACGCCAGCGGTGTGGTGGTTTCGGACACGAAGCGCGTGATCGCCCTGATCGGCATCAAGGATGTGGTCATCGTTGACACGGGCGATGCCCTCCTGGTGACCACCAAGCAGCACGCGCAGCGGGTCAAGGGAGCCGTTGACGCGCTCAAGGCCAGTGGCGACACCGACGTTCTGTAACCCGGTCGGGAGTGTCCAGGCGCGGCACAATCTGTAACGCGCCCGCCGTGATGACGCTATTCCGTGGACGCTCGCTAGAGTAAATGAGTGCGTAATTACACTACTGAAGCCGAGCCCACCGCATTAGTGCGGCCATGGTTGGAACCCCTCCTGCCGGAGCTGATCGACTTCCGCCGAGATCTGCACGCGCACCCCGAGCTTTCCTTCAAGGAATTCCGCACCACAGACAAGCTGTTGGAGCGGCTCGAAGCCGCCGGACTGGCTCCGCGGCGGCTTGAAGGCACCGGCCTCACCGTCGACATCGGCGAGGGGCCCATCGCCACAGCGCTCCGGGGCGACATTGACGCCCTGCCCATCATCGAGGAAACGGGGCTGCCGTTTGCCTCGAAGAACCATGGCGTCACGCATGCCTGTGGCCACGACGTACACACCGCCGCCATGCTCGGCGTCGCTCTGGTCCTGCAGCGCATGCACGAGGAGTCCCCGCTGGGCGGTTCGGTCCGGATCATTTTCCAGCCTGCCGAGGAGACCATGCCCGGCGGCGCTCTGTCCTGCATTGAGCAGGGCGTCCTGGACGGTGTGCCGCGCATCCTTGCGCTGCACTGTGACCCGAGGATCGACGTCGGACGCATCGGCACGCGCATCGGCGCCATCACTTCCGCCTCGGACACCATCAGGATCGAGCTGAGCGGCCGCGGCGGCCATACCTCCCGTCCGCACCTGACGGAGGACCTCGTGTTCGCCCTGGCACAGATCGCCGTGAATGTTCCGGCTGTGCTGTCCCGCCGCGTTGACGTGCGCAGCGGTGTCTCTGTGGTGTGGGGCCATATCTCCGCCGGATCGGCGCCGAACGCCATTCCCGGCACGGGCTTCATGGCCGGGACCATGCGCTGCCTGGACCGCGATGCCTGGAAGGACGCCGGCGAGCTCCTGGACGAAGTGGTACATCAGGTGGCCGCGCCCTACGGTGTCGAAGTACGCCTGGAGCACACCAGGGGAGTGCCGCCGGTGGTGAACTCCGAGGACGAGACGGCTCTGATCGAGGCCGCAGCCCGCGCTGAAATCGGCGAGGGCGCCGTAGTGCTGACGCCGCAGTCCATGGGCGGCGAGGACTTCGCCTGGTTCCTGGCTGAACGGCCTGGCGCCATGATGCGCCTGGGTACCAAGACCCCCGGCGGCGAAGAGTACGACCTGCACCGCGGTGACTACATCCTGGACGAACGCGCCCTGGGCCTGGGTATCCAGGTCCTCACGGCAGCTGCCCTCCGGACCATCCGCGACCTCTAGCCCCGCGCCCCCGACCTACCTAAACCCCTGGCGCGAACGGACACTTAACCACCACCCCCGGCGCGAACTGGCAGATAACACCCTCAAATCCCGGTTTTGAGGGTGTTATCTGCTCGTTCACGCGTCCCTTTGGCGCGGTAAGTTGTGCACAATTGAATTGTGGACTACCGTCTTAGGTATGACTGAAGCCCCCCGCCTCGACCGCCAGGTGTGTTTTGCGCTGTACTCCGCGTCCCGCGCGGCAACAGCGGTCTACCGCCCCGTCTTGGAAGACCTCGGCCTGACGTACCCGCAATATCTGGTGATGCTGGTCCTCTGGGAATCGGAGCCGAAGGGCGTCAAGGAGCTCGGCGAGGAACTGGGCCTTGACTCCGGCACGCTGTCGCCGCTGCTCAAGCGGCTTGAGGCCATGGGGCTCGTGGAGCGCCGCCGGTCCGGGGAAGATGAGCGCCGTGTTGCAGTCCACCTGACGCCGACCGGGCGCTCGCTCAGCAGCAAGGCCAGCGGGATTCCACGGCACCTTGCGGACGCCGCCGGGTTGTCATCCGAGGAGCTGGAACAGCTTCGCACCACCTTGGAAAGGCTCACCGAAGCTCTTCACCGCGCGCACTGAGCGCCAAGATTTTCCGTTATCCACATCCAACAGGACGGACCACATATGAAGACTCTCTACACTGCCGAGGCCCTCGCTTCCGGCGAAGGCCGGGACGGCAACGCACGCACCAACGACGGCAAGCTGGATGTCTGCCTGGCCAGCCCTGTGGAGCTGGGCGGTGACGGCCAGGGCACCAACCCGGAGCAGCTGTTTGCCGCCGGTTACGCGGCCTGCTTCCACTCCGCGCTCCGCCTCGTAGGGCGCAAGGAGCGCGCAGACCTGACCGACTCGGCCGTCGCGGCCAAGATCCACTTTGGCGCGCTGACAGACGGCGTGGGCTATGGCCTCGCTGCTGAACTGGAGATCGCTGTTCCGGCCCTGGATCTCGCCACGGCCGAGTCCCTGGTCGCCCAAGCGCATCAGATTTGCCCATATTCCAACGCCACCCGCGGAAACATGACGGTGGAAATCAAGATCCTGGAGTTCGCAGCATGAGCCTGACAACGGCACTTCCAACATCCAGCCGGGAAATCCGCCTGGCCTCACGTCCGGTAGGGCGTCCGGTCAGTGAGAACTTCCGGCTGGCAGAGTCACCGCTGACGGAGCTTCAGGACGGCCAGATCCTGGTCCGCAACCTCTACATCTCCGTGGACCCTTACATGCGCGGCCGTATGAACGACGTCAAGTCGTACTCGGCGCCGTTCGCGCTGGATGCAGCGCTCGACGGCGGCGCCATTGGTGAGGTCATCGCGTCCAGGGCCGAAGGGCGGAAAGTGGGGGACGCCGTCGTCCATCAGCTGGGCTGGCGGGAATTCGCCGTACTGGACGCAGACTCAACCTCGGTTGCCCGCACGGACCTTGCGCCGGCGTCGGCGTTCCTTGGCGCGCTGGGCATGACCGGCCTGACGGCGTACGCCGGCCTGCTCAAAGTGGCGGAGTTCAAACCCGGCGATGCGGTGTTCGTGTCAGGTGCGGCGGGTGCCGTGGGCTCTCTTGTGGGCCAGATCGCCAAGGCGATGGGCGCTTCCAGGGTCATCGGCAGCGCGGGAACCGCGGAGAAGGTGGCCCGGCTCCTGGAACTGGGCTTCGACGCCGCGTTTAACTATAACGACGGGCCGGTGCTGGACCAGCTTGTCCAGGCCGCAGGACCCGCAGGCATTGACGTGTATTTCGACAACGTGGGCGGCGATCACCTGGAAGCTGCCCTGGCGGTCCTGAATGTGGGCGGCCGCGTTGCCATGTGCGGCGCGATAGCCCAGTACAACTCCACCGAACCCACCCCGTCACCGCGGAACCTCGCGCTTGCCATTGGCAAGCAGCTCATCCTGCGGGGGTTCCTGGTCGGCGGACAGCGCCAGCACAGTGCTGAATTCTTCGGGAAGATGTCAGCCTGGCTTGCGGACGGTTCAGTCCAGTATGACGAGACCGTGGTGGATGGACTGGAGAATGCGCCCCAGGCCTTCATGGATCTGCTCGATGGTGCGAACACCGGCAAGATGCTGGTGCGCCTCTAAGCTCCCCACCAGCGCGAACGGACACTTGGGGCCCCTCCCGGGCGGGCCCCAAGTGTCCGTTCGCGCTTAAAGGAGGGGCGCGCCAAGACGACTTCTACTGGTTGGTAACAAATTCTCAACAATCTTCGGGATCCGGCGCCAATGTGGTAGAGGATGCGCTGCAGGCCACTAATGTTGGTTCTATCAGAGCGCTTCGGCGCAGTGCTGCGGACCGTCAGTGAAAACAGAATTTCAGGGTTGAAACAGACACTCATTGAATTCACGTCGTAGCGCCTCTCTCTTCATCCTGGAGGAATCTTGAAGACATCACTGCGTGCACACGTCAAGCGCGGTTCAGTTGCTAGCGTGGCCACCATGGGTGCTACCGCACTCCTGCTGACCAGTTGCGGTGCGCCGCCCGAAGCAGGCAGCCCCACCGCGACGGCCACAGACTACACCGGTTGCATCGTTTCCGACTCCGGCGGATTCGATGACCAGTCGTTCAACCAGTCCTCCTACGATGGACTGAAGAAGGCTGAGAAGGACCTGGGCATCAAGGTCAACCAGGTCGAGTCCAAGACCAACAACGACTATGAGCCAAACCTCCGTGCCATGGTTGCCGCCAACTGCGACCTCACCCTGACCATCGGCTTCCTGTTGGGTGACGCCACGAAGACCCAGGCCGCGGCAAACCCGGAGAGCCGCTTCGCCATCATCGACTTCGGCTACGACACGCCCATCAGCAACGTCAAGCCCATCATCTACGACACCTCCCAGGCTGCGTTCCTGGCCGGTTACCTCGCTGCAGGCACCACCAAGACCGGAACCGTGGCCACCTTTGGCGGCATCAAGATCCCCACGGTCACCATCTTCATGGACGGCTATGCCGACGGCGTGAAGTACTACAACGAGAAGAAGGGCACCAGCGTCAAAGTCCTTGGCTGGGACAAAGCCTCGCAGGACGGCAGCTTTACCGGTGACTTCGAAAAGCAGGACGTTGGCAAGCAGCTCACCCAGAACTTCCTGGACCAGGGCGCGGACATCGTGATGCCCGTAGCCGGTCCGGTGGGCAAGGGCGCCGGCGCAGCCCTGAACGAAGCGAAGGCGGCAGGCAAGGACGTCAAGATGATCTGGGTGGACTCCGATGGCTTCCTCACTGCACCGGAATACAAGGACATCATGCTGTCCTCGGTCATGAAGCTCATGGGCGAGGCCGTTGAGACCGTAGTGAAGGAAGACAAGGAAGGCAAGTTCACCAACACGCCCTACGTGGGCACATTGGCGAACGACGGCGTCCAGCTGGCACCGTTCCACAGCTTCGACTCCCAGGTCTCTGCCGATCTGAAGTCCGAGCTGGACCAGCTCAAGAAAGACATCGTCGACGGCAAGCTGAAGGTCGAGTCAGCAGCAAGTCCCAAGGTATAGGCATCCTCGCCAAGCGCCGCCCCCGGATGGTCTTCGACTGCCCGGAGGTGGCGCTTTGCGTTGCAATGCAGGCCTCCGCGCTACCGCCCACCCGAGGCTGCAGGCACTAGGCTGGTGCTGCAGCCTCCTATCCCGTCCGGTTCCTGTACGGACGCTTCGAGATTGGTCAGAGTTTTGAAACTTGAACTCAGAGGGATCACCAAACGCTTCGGCTCCCTGCTCGCCAACGACCACATTGACGTGGTGGTTGAACCCGGACAGATCCACTGTCTGCTGGGCGAGAACGGGGCCGGCAAGTCCACCCTGATGAATGTGCTGTATGGGCTCTACGAGCCCTCCGAGGGCGAGATCCTCATCGACGACAAACCGGTTTCGTTCCGCGGGCCCGGCGACGCCATGGCCGCCGGGATCGGCATGGTGCACCAGCACTTCATGCTGGTCCCCGTCTTCACCGTCGCGGAGAACGTGGCCCTTGGAGCCGAGACCACCAAGGCCGGCGGCTTCCTCAATCTGGAGGACACCCGCCGCAAGATCAAGCAGATTTCCGACCGCTACGGGTTCGACGTCGATCCCGACGCGCTGGTGGAGGACCTCCCCGTGGGTGTCCAGCAGCGTGTGGAAATCATCAAGGCACTGGTCCGCGACGCCAGGGTACTGATCCTGGATGAGCCCACGGCAGTGCTGACGCCCCAGGAAACGGACGAACTGCTGGACATCATGCGCCAGCTCAAGTCCAGCGGAACCTCGATTGTCTTCATCTCGCACAAGCTGCGTGAAGTGAAAGCCGTCTCGGACACCATCACCGTGATCCGCCGCGGCAAAGTTGTGGGTTCGGCCAGTCCTGGTGACTCCACAGCAGAGCTGGCCTCCATGATGGTGGGCCGCGCCGTCAGCCTCACGCTCGACAAAGCCCCCGCCAGCCCCAAGGAGAAGACTTTCCAGGTCAAGGACCTCACAGTCATTGCTCCGAACGGTCAGCACACCGTGGACGGCATCAGTTTCGACATTGCGCGCGGAGAGATCCTGGCGGTTGCGGGCGTCCAAGGCAACGGGCAGACCGAACTGACCGAAGCCATCCTCGGGCTGCAGGACCGCGTGCAGGGCTCCATTCTCCTGGACAACGTGGAGCTCGTGGGCCGCAGCGTGAAGGACGTCCTCAACGCCGGTGTCGGCTTCGTCCCGGAAGATAGGTCTGTTGATGGCCTGATCGGCACGTTCTCGATCGCCGAAAACCTGATCCTTGACCGTTACGATCAGCCACCGTTTGCCAAGGGCATCAGCATGAGCCCGGCAAAGGTCCTGGAGAACGCGAAATCGCGGATCGATGAGTTCGATGTCCGGACGCCCTCGGGCCTGCTGGCCGCCGGCACCCTCTCGGGCGGCAACCAGCAAAAGGTGGTCATGGCGCGGGAACTGTCCCGGCCGCTGCGCCTCTTTATCGCCTCCCAGCCCACCCGCGGTGTGGACGTCGGGTCCATCGAGTTCCTGCACAAGCGGATCGTGTCCGAACGTGACCAGGGCACACCGGTCATGATCATCTCCACCGAACTGGATGAGGTCATGGAACTCGCCGACCGTATCGCCGTGCTCTACAAGGGCAAACTTGTGGGAATCGTCCCCGCAGGCACCGGACGCGATGTCCTGGGCCTGATGATGGCAGGGATCTCCGCGGAAGACGCCGCCAGCGCAGACCATGCCGGCCCGGTGAAAGCTGACACACCGGCCACTGAAACGCCCCCGGCCGACACGAAGGATGCCGCTACCGCAGAACGCCGTGCAGCCTCCAGCCCCGAAGGAGGCGATCATGTCTGAAAGGCATCCCCCTAAGCATGCTGACCAGCACCCGAAACCGCACCAGCCGACCCCGGCGGCGGACGAAACCGCCGCAGGAGTGGCCGTGGACACGGCCGGCGGCGCCATCAGCCCTTCAGCCGTACCAGCCAGTGCCCAAAGCGGAAAGCCGCCCGGCGGGCCGGACACGCTGCTCCGGAAGATCTTCACCGGCAGCGGCATGGTCTCAGTCCTGGCGGTGCTGCTGGCACTCGTGATCGGCGGACTGCTCATTGCCGCCACGGACGAACGCGTCGGTGCCACGTCGTCGTACCTTTTCGCCCGGCCCACCGATTTCCTTTCCGCGGTCTGGGACGCTGCCACCCGGTCCTATGCGGCGTTGTTCCAGGGGTCCGTCTTCAACCCCAGGGGTTCCAGCCTGGCCGCCCGGTTCGCACCCATGATGGAGACACTCACCATCGCCACACCGCTCATCACGGCTGGCCTGGGCGTTGCCCTCGCGTTCCGGGCAGGCCTGTTCAACATTGGTGCCCAGGGCCAGATCATCATGGCAGGCATCCTGGCGGCCTGGGTTGGTTTTGCCCTGCACCTTCCCCTGGGCCTGCACCTGTTGCTGGTGCTGGTTGCGGGCATCGTGGGCGGCGCTCTCTGGGGTGGCCTGGTTGGCCTTCTCAAAGCCAGGACAGGTGCCCACGAAGTCATCGTGACCATCATGTTCAACTACATCGCCCTTTACTTCCTGCGGTACCTGCTGAACACGCCGGCGTTCCAGCGCCCGGGGGAGTCGAACCCGATCTCGCCCATCCTGGATCCCACCGCGATTTACCCCCAGATTTTCGGCTCGCAGTACCGCCTGCACCTTGGCTTTGTCCTGGCCATCGCGGCCACCGTCCTGGTGTGGTGGCTGCTGAACCGCTCCACCGTCGGCTTTGAATTCCGGGCAGTCGGGGCCAACCCCAAGGCCTCGCTGACCGCCGGCATCAACGTCTCGCGATCCACCATCCTGGTCATGGCAATAGCCGGCGCACTCGCCGGAATGTCCGGAGTGGCCCAGGTGGCGGGCACGGAAAAGGTCCTGACAGACGGCGTCGCTGCAACGTACGGGTTTGACGCCATCACGGTGGCGCTGCTGGGACGTTCGACGCCGTGGGGCACCTTCGCTGCCGGCCTGCTGTTCGGCGCCTTCCGCGCCGGTGCCGTGCAGATGCAGATCCAGACCGGAACGCCCATCGACATCGTCCTGGTGGTCCAGTCGCTGATTGTCCTCTTCATCGCGGCCCCGCCGCTGGTGCGGGCAGTCTTCGGGCTGAACCCCCGCCGCAAGAAGCCGGCCAAGGCCGGAAAAACCCAGCAGGCAGCAACCACCGGAGGCGCAGCATGAGCGCAACAGCAACATCGCCCCTGCCGGGACGCGGAACGCCCGGAACATCGCCCCAGGCCGACGAGGCCCAGCCAACATCCGGCAAACCGGTGCTCTGGAAAACCCCCGTCCTGCTCTCGGCGCTGGGACTCGTCGCTTTTGTTTTCTTCGGCCTGATGGGATCAGCGCAGACCGCAAGGTTCGGAATTTCCACCGGCGGGGATTTCTTCCAGCTACCCACGCTGGAAATTCCTGCAATGCCGGGCGGCATCGTCCTCTCGGTCCTGATGCTTGGGCTCGCGGCCTATGCCGTCTATCTGAAGACCAAGGCCCGGCCCACGCCGGCCTGGCTGACCGTCACTTTTACGGTGCTGTTTGTGGCAGCCTTCCTCATCTGGGTGGTGGGCGGTGCCCGGACGCCCAGCATTTCGCTCGCCGGACTCATCGCCGGTTCGGTCACCCTGGCCGTCCCGCTGGTGTTCGGCTCTTTGTCCGGCGTGCTGTGCGAGCGGGTCGGGGTAGTCAACATCGCCATCGAAGGCCAACTCCTGGGCGGCGCCTTCACCGCGGCAATCGTGGCCAGCATTACGCAGAACCCCTTCGTGGGCCTGCTCGCGGCCGCTGTGGCCGGCGCGGCGGTGTCCATGGTGCTTGCGGTGTTCAGCATCAGGTACCTGGTCAACCAAATCATCGTCGGCGTGGTGCTCAACGTACTGGTTTCCGGCGTCACCGGCTTCCTGTTCAGCACTGTTATGCAGGCGGACAAAGCTAAGTTCAACTCACCGCCCGGCCTGGACATCGTCCAGATTTCCATCCTCTCCGGAATCCCGATCCTCGGCCCCATCCTGTTCAAGCAGTCGCTGGTGGGCTACCTGATGTACGTCGCCGTCATCGTTGTATGGGTTGGGCTGTTCAAAACCAAGTGGGGCCTGCGGGTACGCGCTGTGGGTGAACACCCGCAGGCAGCCGACACGATGGGCATCAAGGTCAACGCCACGCGCTTCTGGAACGTGACCCTGGGTGGTGCCATTGCAGGTATCGGTGGCTCGTTCTTCACGCTCGTGGCGATCGACAGCTTCACGAAGGAGATCTCCGGCGGACGAGGCTTCATCGCACTCGCCGCGCTGATCTTCGGACGCTGGAACCCGATCGGCGCGTTCTTCGCCGCCCTGCTGTTCGGCTTTGCAGACAACCTGCAGAGCATTGTGACTATCATCGGAACCCCGGTGCCGAGCCAGTTCATGGCCATGCTGCCCTACCTGGTGACGGTGCTGGCCGTGGCCGGGCTGGTGGGCCGGTCCAGGCCACCGGCAGCCAGCGGCATCCCGTACGTCAAGGGTTGACGGCCGTGGAACAGGATCGGGTTTCGCTCCCCATCGACTGGCAGGCCCTGGAGGCCGCGGCCGTGGACGCCATGAAAAACGCCTACGCCCCGTATTCGAAGTTCCCGGTGGGGGCCGCGGCCTTCACCGAGGACGGGCGGCTGGTCAGCGGCTGCAACGTGGAGAACGCCAGCTACGGGCTCTCCCTGTGTGCTGAATGTGCCCTGGTGGGAAACCTGCACATGACCGGCGGCGGGTTGTTGCGCGCCTTCTACTGCGTAGACGCTGCGGGCAACGTGCTGATGCCGTGCGGCCGCTGCCGACAGCTTCTCTATGAATTCCGCGCGCCTGACATGGAGCTTATGACCACCCAAGGCATCAAAACCATGGACCAGGTGCTGCCCGACGCATTTGGTCCCCAAAACCTGGAGGATCCAAGGTGACACAGGCAACTGAGGCATTCGACGCCGTCGACATCATCCGCACCAAGCGGGACCGGGGCGCCCTGAGCCCGGAGCAGATCGACTGGACCATTGACGCGTACACCCGTGGGGTCATCGCGGACGAACAGATGGCTGCGTTGAACATGGCCATCCTGCTCAACGGCATGGACCGCGCCGAAATTTCGCGCTGGACGGCGGCGATGATTGCCTCGGGTGAACGGATGGACTTCGGCGGCCTCCGGCGGCCCGACGGCGGCGTGAAGGCTACGACCGACAAGCATTCCACCGGGGGAGTGGGGGACAAGATCACGCTGCCGCTGGCACCCCTGGTGGCAGTGTTTGGCGTGGCCGTGCCCCAGTTGTCCGGCCGGGGACTTGGCCACACCGGCGGCACCCTGGACAAGCTGGAATCGATCCCCGGCTGGCGGGCGGCCCTGAGCAACAGCGAAATGATGGCGCAGCTCCAGGACGTCGGCGCCGTGATCTGCGCTGCCGGGGCGGGGCTGGCGCCGGCGGACAAGAAGCTCTACGCACTGCGTGACGTTACCGGCACGGTGGAGGCAATTCCGCTGATCGCCTCCTCGATCATGAGCAAAAAGATCGCCGAAGGCACGGGGTCCCTGGTCCTGGACGTCAAGGTGGGCAGCGGCGCCTTTATGAAGGACGAAGCCCGGGCACGCGAACTGGCCGAAACCATGGTGGCACTCGGCAAGGACGCGGGAGTGAACACCGTGGCGCTGCTGACCAACATGAGCACCCCGCTCGGCCTCACCGCAGGCAACGCGATCGAAGTGGAGGAATCCGTGGAGGTCCTGGCCGGCGGCGGCCCGGAAGACGTCGTCGAACTCACCGTCCGGCTGGCCGAAGAAATGCTGGCCTGCGCTGGCGTACACGACGCCGATCCGCGCGCCGCGTTGAAGGACGGCCGGGCCATGGACGTCTGGAACCGGATGATCGAAGCGCAGGGCGGAGATCCGCGCGCCAAGCTGCCGGTCGCCAAGGAATCCGAGGTCATCTACGCCCCGGCCGACGGTGTCCTGGTAGGGCTCGATGCCTTGGCAGTGGGCGTTGCGGCGTGGCGCCTCGGCGCGGGACGTGCCCGCAAGGAAGACGCCGTCCAGGCCGGTGCAGGGATCCGCATGCATGCAAAGCCTAGTGCCACGGTCCGTGCCGGCGAGCCGCTGATGACGCTGCTCACGGACACGCCGGAAAAGTTCGCACGCGCCAAGGAATCTCTTGAACACGCCGTCACGGTTGCCCCGGAAGGGTCGCGCCCGGCCCAGCAGCTCATCATCGACCGAATAGCATAGGGACAATGCAGGCCATCAATGAATTCATCCTTGCCGCCGCCGGGCAGCCGTGGGTGCTCCTCCTTGTGCTGGCCTGCTGCCTGATCGACGGGTTTTTCCCGCCTATCCCCAGTGAATCCGTGGTGGTGGGGCTGGCCGCAGTGGCCGCCACCGCGGACGTCCCCAATCCCTGGCTGCTGATGGCCGTCGCGGGCCTGGGCGCCTTCTCAGGCGACAACATCGCGTATGTCATTGGCCGCCGGGTGGGTACCCGGCGCTGGCACTGGATGCGCGGACCGCGGATGCAAAGTGCCTTCCGATGGGCAGGAGACGAGCTGAGGAAGCGGCCGGCGTCGCTCATCCTGGTGGCGCGGTTCATCCCTATCGGAAGGGTTGCCGTTAACCTCACCGCGGGCGTGACCCACTATCACCACTTGCGTTTCGTCGGCCTGACGGTCCTTTCCGCCACGCTCTGGGCCTCCTACTCGGTGGGTATCGGGTTGTTCTTCGGCCAGTGGTTCGAGAACAACCATCTGCTCGGCGCGGCCATCGCAATCGTCTGCGCCGTGGGCCTTGGAATCGTGGTGGATCTGATCATTAACCGCATCCGGGGAAAGGTTCCTGTGGTGGAGCGCCTGAAGGATCCGGAACCCTAGGGTTTGCGGCGTCCGTGCGTAGCGGGCAGGGTCCCGGGCATGGGACACTGAAGAGCGACTTACGTCACTTCCGGCTGCATCATTTCGTCTAGGAGCAAGACCCGCGTGGAGTTTATTAATGAGGCCGTGCTCCATGCAGCGGGCCAATGGTGGATCTACCCGGTCCTTCTTGTGTTCTTCTTCATCGACGGCTTTGCCATGGTGGTCCCCAGTGAGACGCTGATTGTGGCGTTGGCCGCGTTTTCCCGGCACAGCGGTGAACCGAATCTCTGGATCCTGGGCGCGACAGCACTGGTCGGTGCCATCGCCGGTGACAACATGGCCTTTATGCTCGGCCGCAGGATCGGCCTCAACCGCTGGAAGTGGATGCGGCGTCCCAAAGTGCAGAAGGCCTTCGGCTGGGCACGGTATGAACTCGAAAAACGCGGCGCCGTCCTGATCTTCACGGCGCGCTATATTCCCTGGGGCCGGGTGGCGGTCAACTATGTGGCCGGCAGTACCGGCTTCGCGCACCGCCGGTTCTTCCTGCTGGATGCCTTCGCCTGCATCACGTGGGTGGGGTACTCCATCGGCATCGGGATCCTGGCCAGTTCGTTCCCCTGGCTCCACCACAACCCGCTGCTCAGCGCAGGCATTGCCGTGGTGTTCGCGATCGTGCTGGGCATCCTGATCGACCACCTCCTGCGCTGGTGGCACAAGCACCTGGCCCGCAATGACGCCGAAACTGTGGATGAATGGCTCGACGGCGGCCCGGAAGGTGCCCTGCCCGCGCACACCGCGGCTTCGCCGCTGCTGGCGTCCTCCCCGGCTGAGGCTGAGCAGCGCGGACAGTAGCGGCTGGCATAAGCCGCTTCCCGACCCTAAGGTTGGAAGGTGACTGAGCCTATTGTTGACGCTGCCCCTGCCATCGATTTCGACCTGAAGAGCCTGCCTAAGGTTTCGCTCCACGACCACCTGGACGGTGGTCTCCGTCCAGCCACCATCATCGAACTGGCCGAGGCCGTTGGCCACACGTTGCCCTCCACCGATCCGGTGGCCCTGGTCGAGTGGTTCCGCGAGTCCGCGGACTCCGGCTCGCTGGTCCGCTACCTGGAGACGTTCGACCACACAGTCGCCGTGATGCAGACCAAGGAAGGCCTCATCCGCGTCGCCAAGGAATTCGTGGAGGACCTCGCGGACGACGGCGTGGTGTACGGCGAAGTGCGCTGGGCACCGGAGCAGCACCTCCAGAAGGGCCTGTCCCTGGACGAGGTTGTTGAAGCAGTCCAGGATGGCCTCGAAGCCGGCGTGGACGCCGTGACCGAAAGCGGCCGCGAAATCCAGGTGGGTCAGCTGATCACCGCCATGCGCCACGCAGACCGTGGCCAGGAAATCGCGGAACTGGCTGTCCGCCACCGCAACAAGGGCGCTGTGGGCTTTGACATCGCCGGGGCTGAAGACGGCTTCCTCCCGTCCCGGTTCAAGGACGCCTTCACGTACCTCGCCCAGCACAACTTCCCCGCGACGGTACACGCCGGCGAGGCCGCCGGACTCGAAAGCATCCAGTCCGCCCTCGTTGACGGCCGGGCACTGCGCTTGGGCCACGGCGTCCGCATCGCCGAGGACATCATGGTGGAGTTCGACGACGAAGACGACGACAGCACGGTGAGCGACGAGGACAGCATCGGCCTGGTCACCTTGGGCGACCTGTCCAGCTGGATCCGCGACCGCGGCATCGCCCTGGAGATCTGCCCGTCATCGAACCTCCAGACCGGAGCGATCGCCGGTTTCGGCGAGGGCATCGAGAGCCACCCGCTGGACATGCTGTACCAGCTGGGCTTCAACGTCACCATCAACACCGACAACCGGCTGATGAGCGGCGTCACCCTGACGGACGAGTTCGAACTCCTCGTGGAAACCTTCGACTACGACCTCGACGATCTGCTGGAGCTCACGCTGAACGCTGCCGAGGCCTCCTTCCTGCCGCTTGAAGAGAAGGAAGCGTTGGTGGAGTACATCAACGACGCCTACGACAACCTTGGCTGAGCAGGCTCCCATCGACAGGCTGGTCGCTGTCGTAGCCCAGCTGCGGGAGCACTGCCCGTGGATGGGCGCCCTCACTCATGCCTCGCTGGTGGAGTACCTCCTAGAGGAGGCCTTTGAGGTTGCCGAGACCATCGAGACCGGCGCGGATGACGCCGAGCTTCGCGGCGAACTGGGCGATGTGCTGCTTCAGGTAGTGCTGCACGCCCGGCTCGCCGAGGAGCGCGGCACGTTCACGTTCGACGACGTCGCCCGCGGGCTGAGTGCCAAAATGGTCCGCCGCAATCCCCATGTCTTCCGGTCCGACGGCACGCTGCAGGACACCTTCCCTGCCTCGGTGGCGGAGATTGTCCGTAAATGGGACGCCGTGAAGACTGCGGAACGTCCGGAGCGAACGGGGCCCTTTGAAGGGATCCCGGACGCGCTGCCGGCCCTGGCGAAGGCGCAGAAGTTCCTTGACCGGGCCGAACGGGCCGGAACTGTGGTTGAGCTTGCGGAAACCCCGGAAGTCGAAACCGCAACGACGGAGGAGGAGCTCGGCGACCTGCTGCTCGCCGTCGTCGGCTCTGCCCGTGCCAAGGGATTCGACGCCGAACGTGCCCTTCGGGGCGCCATCCGGCGCCAGTTCGCGTCGCCATCATGACGTCCGGGTGATGGATAGGGTTCCGTAACGTGCACCACTCTCGACTAGGCTTGGTCCTGACGAGGACGTCCCAGATTTAACGCTTTTTCCAGCTGTTCGTTCCCCCAAAATCGCCCATAAGGAGCACATCCATGGCGCTTATCGATGCCATCCACGCCCGCGAAATCCTCGATTCCCGCGGAAACCCGACCGTAGAAGTTGAAGTACTGCTCTCCGATGGCCAGATCGGCCGCGCGGCAGTACCCTCCGGTGCCTCCACCGGTGAGCACGAGGCTGTTGAGCTCCGTGACGGAGACAAGGGACGTTACCTCGGCAAGGGTGTCCAGAAGGCCGTTGACGCTGTCATCGACCAGATCGCTCCGGCACTGACCGGCTTCGACGCCACCGACCAGCGCAGCATCGACCAGGCCATGATCGACCTGGACGGCACCCCCAACAAGGCCAAGCTCGGCGCCAACGCCATCCTGGGCGTTTCGCTGGCCGTTGCCAACGCCGCTGCCGCCTCCGCAGACCTGCCGCTGTACAAGTACCTGGGCGGCCCCAACGCGCACGTCCTGCCGGTTCCGCTGATGAACATCCTCAACGGTGGCTCGCACGCCGACTCCGACGTGGACATCCAGGAATTCATGATCGTCCCGATCGGCGCCGAGACCTTCTCCGAGGGCCTCCGCTGGGGCGTCGAGGTCTACCACAACCTCAAGTCCGTCCTGCAGGCCAAGGGCCTGTCCACCGGCCTGGGTGACGAAGGCGGCTTCGCGCCTAACCTGCCGTCCAACCGTGCTGCGCTGGACCTGATCCAGGAAGCCATCACGAACGCCGGCTACACCCCGGGCAAGGACATCGCACTGGCACTGGACGTCGCCTCCTCCGAGTTCTTCAAGGACGGCGCCTACCAGTTCGAGGGCAAGGCACTGTCCGCCACCGAGATGAGCGCCTACTACGCCGAGCTCGTGGCCGACTACCCGCTGGTTTCCATCGAGGATCCCCTGGATGAGAACGACTGGGACGGCTGGAAGACCCTCACCGACAGCATCGGTGACAAGGTCCAGCTCGTGGGCGATGACCTCTTCGTCACCAACCCGGCCATCCTGCAGCGCGGCATCGACACCAAGACCGCCAACTCGCTGCTGGTCAAGGTCAACCAGATCGGTTCACTGACCGAAACGCTGGACGCCGTCAGCCTGGCACAGCGCGCCGGTTACACCACCATCACCTCGCACCGCTCCGGCGAGACCGAGGACACCACCATCGCCGACATCTCGGTGGCCACCAACGCCGGCCAGATCAAAACCGGTGCCCCGGCACGCTCGGAGCGCGTTGCCAAGTACAACCAGCTCCTGCGCATCGAAGAAGAACTCGACGACGCCGCACGCTACGCCGGCCGCAGCGCCTTTCCGCGTTTCAAGGGCTAGTAGCCGCGTAAATCTCTGACCGGTGGCTATGGTTGAAAGACCATAGCCACCGGTTTTTGTTTAGCCGGCATTGATTGAGCCGGCATCAAGCGCAGAGTTGCGGCCAGAGGCAGGCCGCACGTTTCAGGAGTGTCATGGCCACCCGCCGTCCCAAAGTTCCCAAAGCCGCGTCGAAGCATCAGGCCAGCACGGACCCAGCCAGGGAAGACGCCGGCGTCATCCGCGCCGATTTTGGCGGTACAGCCGGCAGCGCAAAGGGCGGGACCAAGGGCAAAGCCAGCCCGGCGTTCGGCGCCGGAACGTCCGCACCGGACACCAGGATGCCGGCCACCAAAGGGCAGGGGAGCGGCCACAGCGGTAACGCCGCGGGCGGGACACCGAAGCCTGACACCACTCAGGATGACACTCAGCCCATACCTGCCAAGGCGTTCTCCGGCCGCATGCTGGCACTGGCGGTGGTCATGATTGCCATCACCATCATGCTGGCACCCACCGTGAAGATCTTCTTCGACAAACGGGCGGAGCTCGCCGCCCTCAGCGCCGATATTGCCGCCCGCCAGGCCGAGCAGGACGGCCTGCGGCAGCAGATCTCACGGTGGCAGGATCCGAACTACGTGAAACAGCAGGCCCGCGACCGCATTAACATGGTTATGCCGGGTGAATCCGGCTACTGGGTCTTCGGTGGCGATCTGCCGGCCGGAACAAGCAGTAGCCTGACCGCCACAGCAGCACAAGACCCCGCCGATCTGCCGTGGGTGGATTCCCTGTGGGAGTCCATCAGGCGTGCGGCCACAGACTGAACAGCTAGAGGAAGGATGGCCCGCGCCAGTGGAAGAAAACACGGCGACTGCGCCGGAGAAGTCCCGCCAGCCATCAGCACACGATCTTGAAGTACTCAGCAGGCAGTTGGGACGGCCGGTGCGCGATGTGGTGGAAATCCCGGCGCGCTGCGTCTGTGGCAACCCCCTCGTCGCCGCCACCGCACCGCGGCTGAGCAGCGGGACGCCGTTTCCCACCACGTTTTATCTGACGCACCCCGTCATCACGTCGGCGGTTTCCAGGCTGGAAGCTGCCGGGCTGATGAACGACATGAATGAACGCCTGAGCGCCGATGAGCCCCTCGCGGCCGCCTACCGTGCGGCGCACGAGGACTATCTTGGAGCCCGCGCGGCCATCGGCGAGCGTTCCGGCATCGGCGCCGTCCCGGAGATTGACGGCATCTCCGCCGGCGGCATGCCCACCCGGGTCAAATGCCTCCACGTCCTGGTGGGCCACTCCCTCGCGGCAGGTCCCGGCGTGAACCCGCTGGGGGATGAGGCCATTGCCGGCATCGGTGAATGGTGGACAACGGACCGCTGCTACTGCGACGGCGCATGGGACACCGCAGGGGAGGCCCCGTCAAAGGATCTCAGCCGCCACGGACCCCAGGGCCTGCCGGAGATCGTGGGCCGGCCCGCTCCGGTCCGCAAGACAGCAAGCGCTGACGGGGCAGGGGCATGACCCGCGTCGCCGCCATCGACTGCGGCACGAACTCGCTCCGCCTGCTCATCGCCGACATCGACCGCAGCACCGGGACAGCGAAGCTCACCGACGTTGTCCGCGAAATGCGGGTTGTCCGGCTGGGCCAGGGCGTGGACGCCACCGGCGAACTTGCCCCTGAGGCACTGGAGCGCACCTTCGCGGCCACAGGGGATTACGCAGCCATGATCCGTGAGTATGGCGCCGAGTCCATCCGTTTTGTGGCAACCTCGGCCAGCCGGGACGCGCGCAACCGCCAGGTTTTTGTGGACGGAATCCGGGAACTGCTGGGCGTTGAGCCGGAGGTTATCTCGGGCGATGAAGAAGCTGCCCTGTCGTTCGCCGGGGCCAGCAGCGTGCTGCCCATCCTTGACGGCGAGCAGGTGCTGGTGGTGGACCTCGGCGGCGGCAGCACGGAGTTCGTCCTCGGAACCTCCGACGGCGTCACGGCCGCCAAGTCCGTGGATGTCGGCTGCGTCCGCCTGACCGAACGGCACCTGCAGGACGATCCGCCCACGGCGGAGCAGATCGCCGCCGCGGAAGCCGACATCGACGCCGCCATCGCCCGGGCGGGGCTGGACGTTCCGCTGGAACGCGCCACAGCCGTCGTCGGGGTGGCCGGCTCGATCACCACCATCACCGCCCATGCCCTGCGGCTTACGGAGTACTCGCCGGCGGCGATCCACGGGACGGAATTGTCCATCGGCACCATCACCGAAGCCGCTACTGACCTCCTCCACATGACCAGGCGAGAACGTGCCGAACTGGCGTACATGCACCCCGGCCGCGTCGACGTAATGGGCGCCGGCGGGCTGGTGTGGCGGCGCATCCTGGAGCGGCTGAATGAACTCACCGCGGGCCGGATCGTCACGGCCACGGCCAGTGAACACGATATTCTTGACGGAATTGCCCTGAGCATCCACTAACCAGGCCTTCAGCCAACCAAAGCATGGGAACCCACATGACCAGAGCAACAGCACGGTTCCGCCGGGCCGCGTCAGCTCTCCTGGCGATGACCCTTGCAGGCGTCAGCGTGGCCGCAGGACTGACCCTGGCGCCCGCGGCCATGGCCGACGCTGAACGGGACAAGCAGTACTGGCTTGGCGAAGCCGGAATTACGAAGGCCTGGGAAGTTTCCAAGGGCGCCGGAGTCAAGATCGCGGTGATCGACAGCGGTGTGGATGCCCAGCACCCTGACCTGAAGGGCGCCGTCACCGGAGGCTTCGACGCGTCCGGGGCCGGCAGCCCCAACGGGCAGAAAAGCCTGGGGGTCAAGCCGGAACACGGGACCCTGGTAGCCACCATCCTGGCCGGCCGCGGCCACCAGCCCGCCGGCGCCACCGCTTCGCCCAGTCCCGGCCCCGCTGCCGCAGGCGGACCGGACGGCATGATTGGCGTGGCTCCTGAAGCTGAGATCCTGTCCGTGTCAACGTGGCTGGGATCGGCCAACCCCGCGGGAAAGAGCGATCAGGACCAGATCCCGGAAGCGGTCCGTTGGGCCGTGGACAACGGGGCCAAAGTCATTAACATTTCGCTGGGCAGCGCCACGCCGCAGTGGCCCCAGAGCTGGGACGCTGCCTTCCTCTATGCCGAGCAGAAGGATGTGGTGATCGTGGCCGCCGCCGGAAACCGGATAGGCGGCAACCTCCAGGTCGGGGCTCCCGCCACCATCCCCGGCGTCCTCACCGTCGCCGGCCTGGACCGCAAGGGTACAGCGAGCGTCGACTCGTCCTCCCAGGGGATCAGCATCGGTGTGGCGGCCCCGGCTGAAAACCTGCTGGGCGGGCTGCCGGGCGGCGGCTACGCAGAATGGGCGGGAACATCCGGAGCTGCCCCGATCGTTGCCGGTGTGGCCGCACTCATCCGTTCCAAGTGGCCGGAGATGAGCGCCAAGCAGGTCATCAACCGGATCGTCAGCACGGCCAAGGATGCCGGTCCTGCCGGAAAAGACCCGCTGTACGGCTTTGGCGTGCTGAACGCCGAGGCCGCCCTGAAGGACTCCGTCCCGGAAGCCGCCGCCAACCCGCTCGGCTCCATCTCGGACTGGATCCGCGTGCACCGCCGCGGCAACCTTGGTGCGCCGGCACCGGTGCCCACCGACGAAGTGGCCAGTGCCGTTCCCACGCTGCCCGAGCCCACTGTGCCCGCGGCGGAGGCGCCCTCACAGCGTGACAGTGCCGTTGGCGCCGCCGTCGTGATCGGTTCAGTGATCCTCTTTGTGGTGATCATCGGGGCAGCAGTCCTCCAGCTGCGGAGGGCTGCCCGAAACCCCGGAGCGGCGCGCGAGGAACCCGATACCGGCGCGTTCCAAACCGTTGATTCAGGCGGCAAATCGTAGTTAGTGAAGATTTTCACAAACTGTTGTATCCTTAAATCATGGCAACCACCCCAGAGCTCCAGGACCGTCCCAGGGTACTCGTCGTCGGCGGCGGGTACGTCGGCCTGTACGTAGCACTCAAACTGCAGAAGAAGATCGCGAATGCCGGTGGCATCGTCACCCTCGTGGATCCACTGCCCTACATGACTTACCAGCCCTTCCTGCCCGAAGTGGCCGGCGGCAACATCGAGGCCCGCCACGCGGTGGTCTCGCACCGCCAGCACCTGAAGCAGACTGAACTCATCCAGGGCAGCGTCACCTCGATCGACCACGCCAACCGCACCGCCGTCGTGGCGCCCGCGGACGGCGGAGAGCACATCGAGATCCCCTACTTCGACATCGTGGTGGCCGCAGGCGCCATCACCCGCACGTTTCCCATCAAGGGCCTGGCGGACAAGGGCATCGGCCTGAAGACCATCGAAGAGGCTGTGGCCCTTCGTAACAAGGTGCTGGAGCGCCTCGAGGCCGCGTCCACCATCGCGGACCCCGCTGCCCGCGCCAAGGCACTGACATTCGTGGTTGTCGGTGGCGGCTTCGCCGGCATCGAGTGCATCACCGAAATGGAAGACCTGGCCCGCGCCGCGGTCAAGAACAACCCCCGCATCCGCCAGGAAGAAGTACGCTTCGTCCTGGTTGAAGCCATGGGCCGCATCATGCCGGAGGTCACGGCACCGCAGGCCGAATGGGTTGTGGAGCACCTCCGCAGCCGCGGCATCGAGGTTCTGCTGAACACCTCCCTGGACAGCGCTGAGGGCTCCCTGAAGCTCATCAACCTCCCGGACAAGTCCCTCGCCCAGGAATTCGAAGCCGATACCCTCGTCTGGACTGCCGGCGTGCAGGCCAACCCGATGATCCGCTCCTCCGACTTCCCGCTGGAACCCCGCGGCCGCGTCCGCGTTCTGCCGGACCTCCGCATCGCCGGTGATGAAGGCATCATTGACAACGCCTGGGCCGCCGGCGACATCGCCGCCGTGCCGGACCTCACGGGCAGCGGCCTGCCGGACGGCACCTGCGTCCCGAACGCCCAGCACGCACTTCGCCAGGCCAAGCGTCTCGCCAAGAACCTGTGGGCTTCGCGCTGGGACAAGCCGCTGAAGGACTACAAGCACAAGAACCTGGGTGCTGTGGCCGGCTTCGGCGAGTGGAAGGGCGTTGCCAACATCAACATCCTGGGCCGCATCGGCCTCAAGGGCCCGCTCGCGTGGCTGGCACACCGCGGCTACCACGGTATGGCCATGCCCACCATGGAGCGCAAGGTCCGCGTCATCATGGGTTGGATCCTCGCGTTCTTTATGGGCCGCGACACCACCCAGCTGATCGACCTCGACAACCCGCGCGGTGCCTTCGTGGCCGCTGCCACACCGGCTCCCAAGCCGGCTGCGGCTGCTCCTGCCCCGGCGGCCAGCGCGCCCGAGGCATCCGCCGGAGCGGCAAAGCCCGGCTCCGCCGAGGCCACCAGCGTGGACCCCAAGCAGTCGGTCACCGCGGACGCCAAGTAACACCGGCATCTCGAACCAGCATTTGTAACGCCCGACGGCGGCTGTCCCCTTGAGGGATAGCCGCCGTTTTGGCGTTTCCCGCCTGGTGTCCCTTCTAGACTGGCAGCATGACTGGCGAAAAGAACCTCCAGACCCTGCTGGCAACCCTGAAACCGGTACTGCGGGAGGGGGAGTACGTCTACGTCCTGTGGCCGCATGGCAGGCCGCTAGAGCCCGGCATCGAAGCTGCCGTCCGTGAGGCCGAGGGCCTGACGGTCGTCCTGCCGCGGGAAAGGGCAGACAGCCTGGGGCTGCACTACGACTTTGTGGCGGCCTGGATCACCCTGGAAGTGCACTCTGCGCTGGAGGCTGTTGGCCTGACCGCCGCCGTCGGGAAGGCCCTGACCGACGCCAGGATCAGCTGCAACGTGCTGGCCGGCTTCCACCACGACCACCTGCTGGTGCCGGTGGCGGACGCACCACGCGCCGTCGAAGCCCTAGCTGAGCTGTCAGCGGCCAGCCGGCACGTGCCGCGGCCCGAGCTGCTGCTCAGGAACGAGACGGCCGCGGACAGGGACAAGATCCTCGCGTTGACGGGCGAGGCGTTCGCGGTCTCCCCGGTCACGGGCCTGCCGGTGGGGGGGGGAGCCCGAGGAGGTGGACGTGCTCCGCCGACTCTTCGAGTGCGAGGACTACCTGCCCGGGTTCAGCGTGGTGGCGGTGCTCGACGACGAAATAGTCGGCCATGTGATCAGCACCCGCGGCTGGGTGGGCGACTACGGGTTGCTGGGGCTCGGGCCCATCGGGGTGACGCCCAGGCTGCAGCGCCATGGGATCGGCAGCGCCCTCATGAATGACACCATCGCCCGGGCCAATGCGGCGGGGGAGGGCGGGATTGCGTTGCTGGGCAGCACCGAATACTACCCACGCTTCGGCTTCGTGCCGGCTACAAGTTTCGGCGTCCTGCCGCCCGACGAAACGTGGGGCGACCACTTCCAGCTGCTCCCGCTGGCGGCCTGGCCCGGCGGGGTCCACGGGACGTTCCGGTACGCCGCACCGCTTGCGGGCGAATGACGGGATACCATTGACCGGGCGCCCCAGTAGCCCAATTGGCAGAGGCAGCGGACTTAAAATCCGCGTGTTGTGGGTTCGAGTCCCACCTGGGGTACAAATTCTCCCTAGGGAGTTCCTCCTGATGCGCCCTTCCGCGCCTCCCGCGTGATCTCAACAGTCCTCTCCCGTTCATTGATTTCGCATATGCAACGACTGTTATAAGGATGTGACCTCAGTCACTTATATCCGCCGAAGATATGCATTAGCTTGAAGTTAAATCAGGAACACCTGATCATCCGCGTCAAAGGCCGTTCGCACCTTTCGATCCAGGAGATTGTCAATGATTTCACTTTCCCCGGCGGCACCCCGTCTTGCTAAGCTCACAGCGCTTAGCGTCGGCGTCGCCTTTCTGGTTACAGCCTGTGGTGGTACCTCCACCCCGAGCTCGACAGAAACCACCACGTCAGCAACTGGGATCTCCTGCCCCGCTCCCGGCGCGGCCCCCGGAAGCACAGCAAAGGCAGGCGCTGGAGGCGCTGTTCCGCCTGCAACCACCGTCACGGAAACGCCGCTCAAGCTGGGTTCCCTGCTCCCCACCACCGGCTCCCTGGCCTTCCTCGGGCCGCCCGAAATCGCGGGTGTGAATCTTGGCGTCAAGGAAGTTAATGATGCCGGGGGTGTCCTGGGCAAGCCTGTGGAAGTGATCCACCGTGACTCCGGCGACACTAAGACAGACATCGCCACGCAGTCCACCAGTGCGCTCCTCGGCCAGGGCGTCAGCGCCATCATTGGTGCCGCGTCTTCCGGTGTCTCCAAGACGGTCATCAACCAGATCACCGGTGCCGGTGTTATCCAGTTCTCGCCCGCCAATACTTCCCCGGATTTCACTACCTGGGATGACAAGGGCCTCTACTGGCGTACTGCGCCTTCAGATGTGCTGCAGGGTAAGGTCCTGGGCAACTACATGGCCACCTGTGGTGCACAGACTGTGGGCATGATCGTACTCAACGACGCCTACGGAACCGGCCTTGCCAGCAACGTCAAGTCCTCCTTCGAGGCAGCTGGTGGCAAAGTGGTTGCGGAAGAGCTGTTCAACGAGGGTGACTCCCAGTTCAGCAGCCAGGTGGACAAGGTCATCGCGGCCAAGCCTGACGCGATCGCCCTGATCACTTTTGACCAGGCCAAGAGCATCGTGCCGCTGATGACGGGCAAGGGTGTCAAGCCCACCCAGATGTTCCTTGTGGACGGCAACACCTCCGACTACAGCAAGGACTTCCAGGCCGGGACCCTGAAGGGCGCCCAGGGAACCATCCCTGGCACGTTCGCCAAGGAGGCGTTCAAGCAGAAACTGCTCGCCATTGATCCGGCACTGAAGGACTACAGCTACGCAGGTGAATCCTACGATGCTGTGAACCTGATCGCCCTTGCCACTGAAGCCGCCAAGAGCACCAGCGGCGTTGAGATTGCCAAGCAGCTCAAGGCGGTCTCGGAGTCGGGTGAGAAGTGCACCGACTTCGCCTCCTGTGTCACGCTGCTCCGCAACGGCAAGGACATCGACTACGACGGCCAGTCAGGTCCGGTGACGTTCTCTGACGCCGGCGACCCGACGGAAGCCTACATCGGCATCTACGAGTACCAGGACGATAACAAGTACGCACCGTCCAAGGAAGAATTCGGCAAGCTGTAAAGCCGCTTCCTCCACAAAGAACCCCCGCCCGGGTTGCACCGGGCGGGGGTTCTTTTTGTGTGCGCGAGGGGGTGAGGCACCCGGACGGCACCGGGGAACCACGGCAGGCCTGCAGAAGGGCCGCCACCGGACGGTGACGGCCCTTCTGCAGCTCCTGGCGGCGGCTGGACGGAGATGGCTTAGACCTCGTCCGCCAAGGTGCCGAGGTACAGCTGGATCACCTTGGGGTCCTTCATCAGTTCCCGCCCGGTTCCCGTGTAGGCGTCCCTTCCTTGGTCCAGCACGTAGGCGCGGTCGCAGATCTGGAGGCAACGGCGGGCATTCTGTTCCACCATGATCACCGAAACCCCTGCCCGGTTGATCTCGTGCACCCGCAGGAAGGTTTCGTCCTGCTTGACAGGGGAGAGGCCGGCGGAGGGCTCATCAAGGAGCAGGACGGCGGGCTCCATCATCAGCGCGCGTCCCATGGCCACCATCTGACGTTCGCCGCCGGAGAGCGACCCGGCCCGCTGGGCCCGGCGCTTGCCGAGCTCGGGGAACAGGCTGGTCACAAAATCAAAGCGCTCGGCGAAGTCTTTGGGGCGCTGGAACATGCCCATCTGCATGTTCTCTTCGATAGTCAGCGTGGCGAACACGTTGTTGTTCTGCGGGACGAATCCCACGCCCTTGGTCACCAACTTGTTGGCTTTGAGTCCGGTGATGTCCTGGCCACGAACCACAACGGTGCCCGAATGGACTTTCACCAGACCGAACATGGCCTTGAGAAGCGTCGATTTGCCGGCGCCGTTAGGACCAATAATGCCGATCAGTTCGCCCTTGCGAGCCTCGATATTGCAACCGTTGAGGATATTCACACCGGGAAGGTAGCCGGCAACGAGGTTTGTTACCTTGACGACCGAATCGTCGGTTGCTGCGCTACCGGCAGCGGGAGCCGCACTCGTGGCGCTCATTCTGTGTCCTTTTCTCTGCGACGTGGTTCTTCCGCACGATTCTCCTCGAGCTCCTGCTCGAGCACATCGATGGCGATGATGCCCGCATTCTCAGTACCGACAATCGATTCGTCGTCGGCCACCAGCTCGGCTGCAAGTTCCTTGATGCCCTCAGCGTCGCCAAGGTCCACGTCGTGATGGGCTCCCAGATAGGCATCGATGACTGCCGGATTCTTCATGACTTCGCCAGGGGGGCCCTCGGCAACGATCTTTCCTTCCGCCATCACCACCACCCAATCGGCAATATGGCGCACCATGTTCATGTCGTGCTCCACGAAAAGCACGGTCATGCCTTCAGCCTTGAGGTTCTTGATGTGGTCCAGGAGGGACTGGGTCAGCGCCGGGTTGACGCCTGCCATGGGCTCGTCCAGCATGACCAGCTTCGGCCTGACCATCAGCGAACGTGCCATTTCCAGGAGTTTCCGCTGGCCTCCGGAAAGCGAGGCAGCGTAGTCGTCCTTCTTGGCGTCCAGCTTGAACTTCTCAAGCAGGACGTTCGCCTGGGCAGTGATCTCCTTTTCCCGGCCGCCCCAGAGGCCCTTGAACAGGGCCTTGGAGAGGCGCTCACCGGGCTGTTCCGAGCCACCGAGCCGCATGTTCTCCATGACGGTGAGCTTGCCCATGACCTTGGTCAGCTGGAAGGTCCTCACCATCCCCATTCGTGCCACTTTGTAGGGTGAAACCCCGGCAAGGCTATTGCCTTCGAACTCCCATTTGCCGGAGTTCGGCATATCGAATCCGGTCAGCAGGTTGAAGAGGGTGGTCTTACCTGCACCGTTCGGGCCGATCAGCGCTGTGATCTTGTGCCGCGGGATCTCCAGGTATTCGACGTCGACGGCGTTGATGCCGCCGAAGCTGCGGGTGACGTTTGCCGCCACCACGATCGGATCGCGCTTCTTGCAGCCGGGAGCAGTGTCCCCGGCGGCAATCGGACGCGTGTCCGTCATGTAGTCAATTTTCTCCGACGGACGGGGTTCTTCGCTATGCGTGCTCATGCGAACGCCAGCTCCTTCTTGTTACCGAAGACGCCCTGGGGCCTGAAGATCATCAGCAGCATCAGTGCGACACCCACAAGGATGTAACGCAGCTGGCCGGCCTGGACTGTGTTCAGCCAGGTGACGGCGCCGGATTCGATCAGGCCGTACAGGATGCCCTGTGTGAGGGACAGCACCACCCAGAAGATCATCGCGCCGATGACGGGTCCCAGCACCGTGCCGAGGCCGCCGAGCAACAGGCAGGTGTACAGGAAGAACGTCAGCTCGGTGCCGTAGTTGGCCGGCTGGACTGCGCCGCGGGGGAGCGTAAAGATCATGCCCGCCAGGGCGCCGAGCACGCCACCGATGATGAGGGCCTGCATTTTGTAGGCATACACGTTCTTGCCGAGGGACCGGACCGCGTTTTCGTCCTCGCGGATGCCCTTGAGTACGCGGCCCCAGGGGCTCCTCATCAGCAGCCACACAAGGGTGCAGCAGATGATGACGAGGCCCCAGCCGACGATGCGGATGAAAAAGTCCCGGTTGTTCATGCCCATGTACGAACCCGCCGGGAACGGGTTCATGGCGTAGAACCCGCCTTCGAAGGCGGCCAGGCCGTTGGCCGAACCGGTCACGGCGGTCAGCTGGTTGGTCGTGACAATATAGCGGACGATTTCCGCGGCTGCGATCGTGACGATAGCCAGGTAGTCCGCGCGCAGCCGCAGGGTCGGTATGCCCAGGAGCATCGCGAAGATAGCCGAGCAGATCACGGCGATGACCAGTCCCACAAAGAAGGGCACACCAAAGGTGAGCGTCGAGATGGCGAAGCCGTAGGCGCCCACCGCCATAAAGCCGGCCTGGCCAAAGTTCAGCAGGCCGGAGTAGCCGAAGTGGACTGCCAGTCCGAGGGCCGCAAGAGCATAGGCCGCGGTGGTCGGGCTGAAGAGTTCGCTGGCAGCGCTGGAGAAAATGAATCCGAAATCCATGGCTGTCTCCTAACCCACGCGCTCGCGACGGCCCAGGATGCCCTGGGGCCGGAACAAGAGGACAACAATCATGATGAACAGTGCTCCCACATACTTGAGGTCGGCAGCGAGGCCGAAAACGGTGGTCAGCTCTACGAAGATGCCGACGATGATGGACCCGATGAGGGCGCCGAAGACGGTGCCGAGGCCGCCCAGGGTCACGCCGGCGAAGATGAGCAGCAGGATCTGCGAACCCATGTCGAAGGTCACGCCCGGCCGGTAATAGGCCCATAGGATTCCGCCGAGGGAGGCGAGCATGCCGCCGGTAACCCAGACGATCCGGATGACCGAGTCGACGTCGATGCCGGACGCGGCCGCCAACGCCGGGTTGTCGGCCACCGCGCGGGTGGCCTTGCCCAGCCGGGTCTTGAGCAGGATGATGCCGATCAGCGCGATTACGATAGCGCTGATGATGAGCGACCAGAGGTTGTTGGGAGAGATGGAGACCGGACCCAGTTGGATCTCGGCGCTCTGGGCAAAGGGCAGTTGCTGCGTGGCGCCGCCAAAGTAGAACTGGATGACGTACCGGACGGCGAGGGCGAGCCCGATGCTGACGATCATCATGGGCACCAGGCCCGTTCCGCGGCGGCGAAGTGGCTTCCAGAGTCCGGCGTCCTGGACGTAGCCGAAGAGGCCGCCGCCGAGGAGCGAAAGGATCAAGGCAAGCCAGAAGGGGAGGCCTATGGCGTTAAAGGCGAAGACCAGTACAGCGCCCAGGGTGACCATTTCCCCATGGGCGAAGTTAGTCAGCCCCGTGGTTCCGAAGATCAGGGAAAGTCCCACGGAGGCCAGTGCCAGCAGGAGACCGAAGCTCAGCCCAGCAACGAGCCGGTTGAGGAGATTCTGGCCGAAGTCCTGCTGTTGCACCACGATGCCCTCACCGAAGGCGAAAATCACCGAGAGGTTGGAGGTCTGGCTAAACGTGACACTGCGGGGGTTATCCTGGCCTTCTGCGAGCCTGATGCCCTCTGGCAGGGTCGATTCGTCCAGCTCGATCTCATAGGTGCCCTGGACAGGGACACCGATGCTCCAGGACCCGTTGGCCGCGGATGTGGCGGTCCCTTCGAAGTCCCCGCTCCTAGCGGTTATGGTCACATCGGCGATGGGGGCGCGCGCGTCATCCCGAAGGAAGCCGCTGATGTTGTTCTGGAAGGTCGTAAGCGACGGGGATGGTGTCGGAGACGGCGAAGTGGCTTGTGATGCCGGGGCGACGACGAGCAGTATCGCCACGACAGAGGCAAAGACGGCCCCTATCACTTTCAGCAATCCGCCCGGCCGTCTGTGCGGCGAGCCTTTGGGTGTACTTCTCAAAATTAAAATCCTCCACTTGGGTGGGGTGGCCAGGGATGCGCCATTGCAACCACTGCAAACGTCACGGGACGGATAGTGGTGCTTTCTGCAGGCTGGGGGCCTGATTGTGATATCCGTCACCGTGTGTGGTTTATGTTACAGCTCGTCAGAGGCAAATTTTAGGCTGGGGGGAGGCCGTCGGGTAGCGATCGCATAACAACTGCGTTACAGCCATGGCGCATTGGCAAAGTGTTCGCAAAGAAACTTCTGTTGATCAGCAGTATTCCTCAGGGGTCGGTCTGGCCTACGCGCGGCCCGGGGGCGCGTGCGACCGTCCACTCGGATGCATCACGGTTGCGTTTCGGCGCCATGGATGGGGAACTTATTGAAGCGCGGGCACGTGGAAGTTGGTAACGTGAACCTTAACTTCAGCAACCCACCCCCTTACTTGGAGGACACCAGCAATGGCACTTGGCGGAAACCCGATCTTCAACGGAAAAAATTTCCGTGGAGCCACCCAGGCACCGCCTGTCCCGCAGGCGCCCTACGGACAGACCCAGTACGGCCAGCAGCCTTACGGCCAGCGGGCTCCCGGCCAGGTCATGGATCCCCAGAACGGCTGGGGCCAGCAGCAGAACATGACCGATGAGCAGTTGCGCCAGATGTACAACCAGCCGGCCGCAGGTCCCGCGGACACCGGCCGGATGACGTACGACGACGTCATCGTCAAGACTGCTGCCTGCCTCGGAGTCCTGCTGGCCGGTGCCGCGGTGACCCTGTTCGTCAGCATGGGGCTGGCCAGCATCCTGATGATCGTCGGTGCGCTGGGCGGCTTCGTCCTGGCACTGGTCAACACGTTCAAGAAGCAGCCTTCGCCGGCCCTGATCCTGGCCTATGCCGGGCTCGAAGGCCTGTTCCTCGGCGGCCTCACCCGCGTGCTTGACCTGATGTACCCGGGAGTCGGCCTGCAGGCCGTCATCGGCACGCTGTCCGTGTTCACCGTGACGCTGCTCCTGTTCAAGAGCGGCAAGGTGCGCGCCTCTCCCAAGGCCATGAAGTTCTTTATGATCGCCCTGGTGGGTTACGGCCTGTTCTCCGTGGTCAACCTAGTCATGATGATGACGGGTATGACGACGGAACCGTTCGGCCTGCGCAGCGGCATCATTGGTGTTGTCATCGGCATCCTGGCCATTGGCCTGGCCGCGTTCTCCCTGGTCATGGACTTCACCAGCATCGAAGCCGGCGTTCAGAGCGGTGCGCCGCAGCGCTTCTCCTGGACCGCGGCCTTCGGCCTGACGGTCACCCTGGTCTGGCTGTACGTGGAGATCATCCGCGTCCTGGCCATCCTCCGCGGCGAGGACTGACAACAAAACCCGGCATCCGCCGTCGTAATTCGCACTCACAAGAAGAGGGCCCCACCGATGCATTTCGCATCAGGCGGGGCCCTCTTTTTGCGGTATCAGCGCTACGAAATGCGCATGGCTCCCTCTGCAGGGGTCACCGTGAAGATGTCAGGGGCCCTGTAGCCGGCTTCTTCGAAGGCACGCACGACGGCGGCCCGCACCTGCTGCTCCGACGTCACCGGGGTGAGCGCGATGGCGGCCCCGCCGAAGCCACCGCCGGTCATCCGGGCGCCGATTGCGCCGTTGGCGCGGGAGGTGGCCACCGCCAGATCCAGCTCCGGGCAGGAGATTTCAAAGTCGTCCCGCATGGAAATGTGACTGGCGTCCAGCAGCGCGCCGATGGAAATGGGGCCCGCACTGGCCAGCAGCTCCACGGTCTGCAGCACGCGGTTGTTTTCGGTCACGATATGGCGCACGCGCCGGTAGGTGACCTCGTCCAGGAGGCCGGCGGCTTCTTCCAGGTCCTCCATCCGGACGTCACGCAGTGCCTTGACGCCCAGGACCTCGGCGCCCAGTTCGCAGGACGCGCGACGGGAAGCGTACCCGCCGTCGGCATGGGAGTGGGAGACGTTGGTATCGATCACCAGCATCACCAGCCCTGCAGGTTCTGTTTCGAAGGGAACCAGCTGAACGCTCTGGTCGCGGCAGTCCAGGAAGACTGCGTGCCCCTTGGATCCGCGCAACGACGCTGACTGGTCCATGATGCCCGTGGGGGCGCCGACAAAGTCGTTCTCTGCGCGCTGGGTGGCGAGGACCATCTCCTCGGGTTCAAGCCCCGCTCCCGTCAGATCATTCAGGGCTGAGATGACCGCGCATTCGATGGCGTGCGATGAGGACAGGCCGGCGCCCAGGGGGACGTTGGAATCCAGCAGCAGGTCCACCCCCGGAACGGTGATGCCCTGCTGCTGCAACGCCCACATCACACCGAGCGGATACTTCGTCCAGCCCTTGGCGGAAGCCGCGTCCAAAGAGCCGAGGTCAGCGGTGACCATGCCGTGGTCACCATAAGTGGAGAGGAGCCTGACCATGGAGTCCGGACGGACTGCAACAGCCACCCGGGCGGTCCGATCGATCGCGAACGGGAGCACAAAACCCTCGTTGTAGTCGGTGTGCTCGCCGATGAGGTTAACGCGTCCCGGTGCCTGCCAGACGCCGTCGGGAAGCCTGCCGAACTCCTGCCCAAAGCGGGCGGCCAGGTCCGCCGTGCCGGGCTGCGCTGTATCCAGGTCCTCAGTGCCCGGTTCCGCCGGGTTGGTCAGAGGGGTCCGGGCAGTCGACGCGTCAGGGGAGGCGCTCACGCGTGTACTCCTTCAGGCAGGGCCCCCAGAGCAGCAGGGACGGTTGCTGCAGGGACGGGGCTGGACTCCGGAACCACCACGGCACGGAGCCGCTCCGCCACGCTTTCCGGGGTGGTGTCATTGATAAAGGCGCCCATGGCGGCTTCGGAGCCGGCCAGGAACTTGAGCTTGTCCGCTGCCCGGCGGGGCGACGTCAGCTGGAGGTGCAGGTAGCTGGCGGGGCGCAGGAGGTCGTCAAGAGGGGCCTGGTGCCAGGCGGAAATGTAGGGCGTCGGCGTCGGATACAGGGCATCGAGCCGTTTGAGCAGGTCAAGGTAGACATGGGCCAGTTCATCCTTTTCCTCACCGCTCAAGGCGGCCAGGTCGGGTACCTGCCGGTGCGGCACCAGGTGGATTTCCAGCGGCCAGCGGGCAGCGAACGGCACGTAGGCGCTGAAATTCTCGCCCTCCATCACCATTCGGCTCCCGTCCTCGCGTTCCGCCCGCAGAAGCGAGCCCGTGAGCGTCTGCCGCCCGTCGGACCCATCATAGAACTTGCGTGCGGCCGCTCCGATGACCCCTGCCCGGGGCGTGACGTAGGGGTACGCATAGATCTGGCCATGCGGGTGGTGGAGGGTGACGCCGATGTCGGCCCCGCGGTTTTCGAACGGGAACACCTGCTTGATCCCCGGCAGTTTGCTGAGGACTTCGGTGCGGTGCGCCCACGCCTCAACTACAGTCCGGGCGCGGGCCTCACCCAGGCCACTGAACGATCCCGTGTGCTCGGGAGTGAACGCCACTACTTCGCAGCGTCCGTACGCGGGTCCGGTGGTGCCCCAGGCCGGAGTGGACGGCACTGGGCCCACAGCCGGGCCCAGCGACGGGAAGCGGTTTTCAAACACCACAACGTCGTAGTCGGGTGCTGGGATCTCGGAGGGGTTGTTCAGTGTGGTGGGGCAGATGGGGCACTGGTCGGCAGGCGGGAGGTGGGTGCGGGACTGCCGGTGCGCCGCGACGGCCACCCATTCGTCGGTGAGGGCATCGAAGCGTACTTCGCCAGGCTCGCCGCGCTCGGGCAAGGGCCGGTGATCGGTGGTGGTGGCCGCCGTGCGGGGCTGGGCAGTGG
Organism: Pseudarthrobacter sp. MDT1-22; assembly: GCF_054511035.1. Lineage (NCBI taxonomy): Bacteria > Bacillati > Actinomycetota > Actinomycetes > Micrococcales > Micrococcaceae > Pseudarthrobacter > Pseudarthrobacter sp. MDT1-22. Next base: position 171,099 of record NZ_JBTNDK010000006.1, read on the forward strand.
CGCCGTCGTCGAAATAAATCAGCTCCCGGCCATCGGCGAGCGTGGTGGTGGTGATACCTGTCATGGCGGGGTCCTTTGCGTGCTGGTGCCGGAGGTGCCGGGCGTCCGTTGCCTCGATCATCCCATATTTCGCTCAAAAATGAATAGTTTCACACAAAAGAGAACATTTCGCGGTGATGGCAGGCTGTCCTTGCCCACTGTTACGGTGGTGCTCATGACTTCGAGTGCAACCCCGGACGCGAGCATTCCCGTCGGATTCCAGACCTACGCCACCGGCCGGCAGTACGAACTCCGCAGGGGTGACGCGTTGGCCGTTGTGACTGAGTTGGCGGCCGGCCTGCGGCTCTACAGCCGCGCCGGTGTCCAGCTAACCGAGACCTATGGGGACGCCGAGATTTCCCCCGGCGCCGCCGGGATCACCCTCGCCCCCTGGGCAAACAGGGTGGAGGACGGGCTCTGGTACCTGGACGGTAAGAAGCAGCAACTGGACATCACGGAGGTTTCACGGAACAACGCCAGCCATGGACTGCTCCGCAACTCCGCCTACAGCTTGGTTGATGAAGAGCAATATTCCGTGACCCTCGAGGCGACGGTCTTCCCGCAGCATGGCTACCCCTTCCTGGTGCGGCACCGTGTCCAGTACCTTCTCGGTGAGGACCTTGGCCTGGAAGTCCGCCAGACGCTGATCAACGATTCCAACACGTCAGCGCCGTTCGTCCTGGGCGCCCACCCTTACCTGCGGCTGGGCGACGCGGACGTGGACCACCTGACCCTGACCGTCGCCGCCGGCACCCGACTGGTGGCGGACCAGCGCCTGATTCCGCGGAGCTCGGAGCCCGTCAGCGGGGACAGTGACTTCCGCAGCGGCCAAACGGTGGGGGACCTTGAGATCGATGTCGCCCTCACTGACCTGACGTTCGACGGCGGTGCGGCCCGCCATGTGCTCAGCGCACCTGACGGCCGCAGTGTCACGTTGTGGCAGGACGAATCCTGCGGCTACGTCCACATCTTTGTGACAAGTGAGCTGCCCGGCAGGCCCAGGGCGGTGGCCATCGAACCCATGACCGGTCCAGCCAACGCCTTCAACTCGGGTGACGGGCTGCGCTGGCTCCCGGCAGGAGAATCGTTCACGATGACCTGGGGGATTGATGCTGTCCTGGGCGGGGCCGGGTAGCCGTTTCGCATAAGGGCCTGTGCTGAGGAAGTATTAGGCTATGACGCCAGCCGAGGACGCCACACCACCCGATTCAACGCCCACAGGCACGGTACCGGACACGGTCCGGCCTGTGGAACCCGTCCGTCCGGCCCGGGTGCGGGCGGACCGGGAGCTTGAGAAGGACATTCCCTACGGTATCCGGATCGCTGCGTCGTGGGCCTGGCGGCTTGGTCTCATCCTGTTGATGGCCGGCGCCCTGATTTGGCTGCTCAGCCGGATCAGCTTCCTGATTATCCCCGTTATGGTGGCCGCGCTCCTGGCCGGACTGCTGAGCCCGGTGGTGCGCTGGCTGCGGAGCAGGCGCCTTCCGAACGGCGCCGCGGTGGCCATCACGGTGCTGGGGTTCATCGGCGTGATTGCTGGCGCCCTTGCCCTGGTGGGTCGCCAGCTGGCCGCAGGATTCGGGGAACTGTGGTCCCAGGCGCTGACGGGCGTGAGGCAGGTCCAGGACTGGCTGGCCGAAGGACCCCTGCACCTCACCGCCGACCAGATCGACCAGTACCTCAAGGAAGCATCCGCCGCACTCCAGAACAACAGCAGCAGCATCCTCAGCGGTGCGTTGTCCTTCGGCAGCACCGCAGGCCACTTCGCCGCGGGAATGGTGCTGGCCCTGTTCATCCTGATCTTCTTCCTGCTCGAAGGCGACAGGATCTGGGCCTTCCTGGTCCGCCTCCTCCCGAAGAAAGCGCGTGCGGCAACGTTCGGTGCCGGACGCAAGGGCTGGGCTTCGATGGTCAGCTACGCACGGATCCAGATGTTTGTTGCGTTTGTTGACGCGGTAGGCATCGGCGCCGGCGCGGCCATCATCGGGGTGCCGCTTGCCCTGCCCCTGAGCGTGCTTGTGTTCATCGGTTCCTTTATCCCCGTAGTCGGTGCCCTGGTGACCGGGGCCATCGCCGTGCTCCTGGCCCTGGTGGCCAACGGGCCGGTCAACGCCCTGATCATGCTGGCTATCGTCCTGCTGGTCCAGCAGCTGGAGAGCCACATCCTGCAACCCCTCGTGATGGGCAAGGCCGTGGCCCTGCACCCGGTGGCGGTCATCCTCTCTGTGGCGGCGGGTTCGTACCTTGCGGGCATCCCCGGCGCGCTGTTCTCAGTCCCCATCCTCGCCGTAGCAAACTCCGCAATTCGCTACATCGCGGCCAGAACGTGGGAGCATGAACAGGTGCTGGCAACCCCCGGAGGGCCGGTGACGCCAGGTCCGGACCATGATGACTCCATCAGGGACGTCCGGTTGCCGGGCTTCAAGCCCAAGCGCGGCAAGGACGCCGCAGCCAGCACAGAAGCAGCCAATCCGGACGCCCAGGCCTGAAACATGAGCCAAGGCGCCGGAGCCGTATCCACCCAAGGAGCATAAGTCCGTGAACACCCTTGAAACCCTTCCCGTCACGCTGGACGATGTCCTGGAGGCGCAGAAGCTGCTCGAGGGGATTATTATGCGGACCCCGGTGGAATCGTCACGGGCCCTGGGCGGGATGGTTGGCGGCGACGTCTTCTTCAAGTGCGAAAACCTGCAGCGGGCCGGATCGTTCAAGGTCCGCGGTGCCTATGTCCGCATGGCCAAGCTCTCGGCTGAGGACAAAAAACGCGGTGTTGTGGCCGCGTCAGCCGGAAACCACGCACAGGGCGTGGCCGTAGCCGCCAAAAGCCTGGGCATCAAGGCCCGCATCTACATGCCGCTGGGCGTAGCCCTCCCGAAACTGGCGGCCACGCGCAGCCACGGTGCGGAGGTGATCCTCCACGGCCACAACGTGGATGAGGCCCTCGCCGAGGCGCAGCGCTACGCCGATGAGTCCGGCATGGTCTTTGTGCACCCTTTCGACAATGTTGATGTGGTGTCCGGCCAGGGAACCATCGGCCTGGAGATTCTCGAGCAGATCCCCAATGTGGACACCATCCTGATGGGTGTGGGCGGCGGCGGGCTGCTGGCCGGAGTTGCTGTCGCCGTCAAGGCCCGGGCCAGGGAACTTGGCCGGGAAATCCGCATCATCGGTGTCCAGGCCGAAAATGCTGCGGCTTATCCGCCGTCACTCGCCGCCGACGCACTGGTTCCGCTGAAGAAAGTGTCCACCATGGCTGACGGCATTGCGGTGGGGCGGCCCGGACAGCTGCCCTTCAGCATCATCCGCGAGCTGGTGGATGATGTTGTCACGGTCAGCGAGGATTCCCTGGCGCGGGCCCTGATCTTCCTGCTGGAGCGGGCCAAGATGGTGGTGGAACCCGCCGGGGCGGTTGGAGTTGCGGCCTTGATGGACGGCAAAATCGAAAACCCCGGGACCACGGCCGTGATCCTGTCCGGCGGCAATATCGATCCGATGCTGATGCTTAAAGTCATCCAGCGGGGCCTGTCCGCCGCCGGGCGCTACATGACAGTCCGGATGATGCTGGATGACCGGCCGGGCTCGCTGGCCACCATCGCCCGCATCATCGCCGAAAACGATGCGAACGTCACGGGCCTGGATCACACGCGTGTTGGCGGCTCCATCAGCATGGGCGACGTTTCCATCACCGTGAACCTCGAAACCAAGGGCCACGAACATTGTGAGCAGGTCCTCGGCGCCCTTCGTGCCGAGGGTTTCCAGCCCATTGTGGTGCATTAGGAGCAGCCATGCTTGACGCGATGGGGGACGGAAAGCCGCGGAACCGGGAAACCACAGCCTCGCGGGCGAAGGGCGGACTGTTGGTGGCCGGCGGCTTTGTGGCCGTGCTCTTTGTGATCGAACTGTTCAACATGCTGACCCTGCATGCCCTGAACCGGACTTTCGGGCTCCGCCCCCGGTCCGCGGACGGGCTTCTGGACATCCTGACGTTCCCGCTGCTGCACGCCAATCTGAACCACCTGCTGTCCAATGCCCTGCCCCTGGTCGTCTTCGGCTTCCTGGTGTTCCTCTCCGGCGTGAGGGTGTTCCTGACGGCCCTCGGGTTCAGCTGGCTGGGCTCCGGACTGACAGTGTGGCTGATTGGCGACGGCGGCATTACCGTTGGCGCCTCCGGCCTGGTTTTCGGATTGTTCGCCTTCCTCCTGGTACGGGGTTTCTTCAACCACAGCTGGCGCCAGATCCTGCTCGCCGTGGTGCTGTTTATGGTCTACGGAGGCATCCTGCTGGGGGTGCTGCCCATCATGGGCAGCTACATCTCCTGGCAGGCGCACCTCGGCGGCGCGGCAGGCGGAGTTGCCGCTGCCCTGTTGCTGCGCCCCAAGCACACAAGAACGCCGGCCCCCTGACGGGGACCGGCGTTGGCCAGGCTTGGTTAGCCTGAAACGATCAGTGTGAAGCGTCAGCCTGCGTAAGGCTTGGCGGAGAGGATCTCCACCGTGATGTCCTTGCCGTTCGGAGCCGTGTAGCTGAGCTTCGCGCCCTCTTTGTGGCCGACGATTGCGGCGCCGAGGGGTGACTTCTCACTGAACACGTCCAGGTCTGAATCGCCGGCGATTTCGCGGGACCCCAGCAGGAATGTCTCTTCGTCGCCTGCGATCCGGGCAACAACGAGCATGCCGGGCTCCACAATGCCGTCGTCAGCGGGGGACTCGCCTACGTGGGCATCGCGCAGAAGGGCCGTCAGCTGGCGGATCCGGGCTTCGATCTTGCCCTGCTCTTCTTTGGCTGCATGGTAGCCGCCGTTTTCCTTTAGGTCGCCCTCTTGCCGGGCAGCTTCAATCTTCTGGACGATCTCCGCACGGCCAGGGCCGGAAAGGTGGTCCAGCTCTGCCTTCAGGCGGTCAAAAGCTTCCTGGGTGAGCCAGGCTGCAGGCGCGCTGTTGGTGGTAGACACGGACTTCTCCTAATGGTCGTACATGCAAAAGACCCCGCAACGGTGGCCACGTATGGAACTCAGCAACCAGCTCAGCGGGGTAAAGGTATTGACCCATTGTAGTCAAAACTCTGGACATACCCAACCCGGGATGGGGCATAGATCACACGGCGCTACGTCCCGGCACTCGGAATCCAGCAGTCGTCCACCACGCCGGAAACTGACAAGGACTCCGTCCGGAGTGTCACGCGCTGCGAAACTGTCCTGCCGCCGTCGGCCGTTCCGTCAGCTTTCCCGGGCGGGATGTCCACTACTTTCCAGCCCACCACGGCGAACTTGGAGTCGAGGGCCTTGACGGCGCACTTGACGGCCGTCCCTGGTTCCCGGGTGACCTGGAAATCAACCTCGGTCGCCGTGGCATCGGTGGTGCTGAAACCGATGTCCTTGAACGTCACGTCAGAGCCGGCTGAGGACGTGGAGACCCAGGCCATAAACCCCACTCCGGCCGCCAGCGCCGCTACGGCAATGCCACGTTTGACCGCACGCGGGAGGGGCTGCTTTTTACTGCCATAACGATTGGCTAGGCTAGTGTCTGCAGGCGGGGACGCGGCGGGCTGATCCTGGGTAGTCACCAGTCCAGTTTAGTTCGGTTCCAGGCCGTGGCCGTCCGGGCCGGATCAGCACCCCCGGCACAGCTGTCCCGTCCGTCCAGTCATGCAAGTCCTCAGTCCAATGGCCGTCACAGCAGCCGCAGAAGAATAAGGAGCCGTCCTCGATGACAGCGTCCACCAATACCCCGGCAACGCTGAGGCTGCTAGCCGTGCATGCTCACCCGGACGACGAGTCAAGCAAGGGTGCCGCGACCATGGCCATGTACGCCGCCGCCGGAGTGGAAGTCATGGTGGCCACCTGCACCGACGGATCCCGCGGAGACATCCAGAACCCTGCCGTGGAAGCCGAGCCGCATCCCAAGCGGGACATGGCCGGGGCGCGCCGGCTGGAAATGGACCAGGCGGCCAAGGTATTGGGCATCCAGCAGCGCTGGTTGGGATTCACGGACTCCGGGCTGCCCGAGGGCGATCCGCTGCCGCCGCTGCCTGCCGGATCCTTCGCCGTCCAGCCGCTGGAGCGCGCCGCGGCGCCGCTGGTGCGGCTGGTTCGGGACTTCAAGCCGCAGGTGATCGTCAGCTATGACGAAAACGGGGGATACCCGCACCCGGACCACATCATGGCGCACCGGGTGGCAGTGGAGGCATTTGCGGCTGCGGGTAACCCCAGCAGGTATCCCGACGCCGGAGCGGCCTGGGAACCCAGCAAGCTCTATTACGACAGGGCCTTCAGCCCGGACCGGTTCCGCGCACTGCATTTTGCCCTCGAGGAAGCAGGCCTGCAGTCCCCGTACGCCCAGCGGCTGGCCGCGTGGCTGGAAACGGACGCGGAAGGCCACACCCCGCCACAGGGTGCCCATGCCACCACCACGCAGATCGACTGCGGGGACTTTTTTGAGGCCCGCGACGACGCACTCCGCGCGCACCGGACGCAGGTTGATCCGCTGGGCTTCTTCTTTGCCGTGTCGGCCGAGATGCAGCGCCGCGTGTGGCCGTGGGAAGACTACTCCCTGATCGAGTCCAGGGTCCCCGCGGAATTGCCCGAAAAGGACCTTTTCGCCGGGCTAAGATAGAGCGGCAGCATATTCTATGCCGTGTAGAAAAGCAGTGGGCTGGTCCGGATCCCGCGGACCCGCCTCCGGAATCCCCGGCTGGCTGCCCATCAGTTTCCACAGAAGGTTTGAACCGTGCACCACTTGCTCCTCGCCCTGACCACCACGCCCTCACCGCTGCCGACGCCCGGCCTGCGTGAGGGCATCTCCGAGGACCAGATCACCCCGGGCCTGTGGGGCTTTATCATGACGGCTTTCTTTGTGCTGGCCACCACGCTGCTGATTGTGGATATGGTCCGCCGCATCCGCCGCGTCCGCTACCGGGCGCAGGTGGAAGAGGAACGCCAGGCAGCGGCCGAGGCCGCGGACATTGAAGCTGCGGACGGCCACGACGGCCTCGGTGTTGCCGGCGACACGGATGCGTCCGGCGACAAGGCAGGCCTCGAAGACAACGGTCGCGGCCAGGCCGCCGACCGGCCCCAGCCCCGCGACTGAAGCGGGCCGGACCCCCGCGTTCCTACCGGCCTCGACAGTTCAGCTGAGGACTGCGATGGCGATCGCCGTGAAATGTGCTGCGAAGGCCAGAACCGTCAGGGCATGGAACAGTTCGTGGAAGCCAAAGTGTTCGTAGCTGAAGTTGGGTTTCTTCAGCGCGTAGAACACGGCGCCGGTGATGTACAGTACGCCGCCCACACAGATGAGGACGGCGGCGGGGACGCTGGCCGCGAAGAACTCAGGCAGGTAGAACAGCGACCCGCAGCCCAGGGCGATGTAGATGGGCACGTACAGCCAGCGCGGCGCGTCCGTCCACAGCAGCCGGAACAGCACGCCCAGAATGGCCCCGGACCAGATGACCCAGAGCAGCAGGACCGCCTTGGGCTGTTCCAGCAGCGACCAGGCCAGGGGAGTATAGCTGCCGGCGATGACCAGCATGATGTTGGTGTGGTCCAGACGCTTGAGGACAATCTTCACGCCCGGAGACCAGTTGCCGCGGTGGTAGATGGCACTGATGCCAAAAAGCAGGACGCCGGTGGCAGCGTAGATGGCCGAGGTGATCTTGCGGTCCGTAGTGGGGGCGAGGACCACGAGGACGAGGCCCGCTGCCAGGGCCAGCGGAGCCGTGACGGTGTGGATCCAGCCGCGCCACTTGGGCTTGATCATCAGGAGCTCGGCCAGCCGGACGGCGGCGTCGTTCAAGGGGCTGTGGCCGTGGTCCGCCGAGGGCGCGCGGGGGCCGTCAGGAGTCTGGCTGTTCATGGCTTCAGAATATCCTCTCTTTGGATAAGTTACTCATGGGTAACAATCATGGCAGGTCATCCGGGAACGTCCCGTCACGCCGGTCCCGGTCCCGGACGGTAGCCTAGGATGTGCAATGCCGTCGAACAGCAACGGAAGTCAGGTGAGTCTCCTCGTGGAATTGCGCGGGTTCCTTTATGGCTTCTACGAGAGGCGGCTGCTCAGCGAGTTGGCCGGCGGCCGCATTCCCAATCACATCGGCGTGATGGTGGATGGCAACCGCCGCTGGGCCAAACAGTTCAACGCACCCACCAGCCAGGGCCACCAGGCCGGCGCGGACAAGATCCATGAATTCCTCGGATGGTGCCAGGAGCTTGGGGTCAAGGTGGTCACGCTCTACATGCTGTCCACGGACAACATGAGCCGGTCCAGCGAGGAGCTGGACCTTCTGATGGGGATCATTGCCAACACCCTGGACCGCCTGGACGATGACGCCAACATCTCGGTCAACGCCATGGGCGCCCCCGAGCTCTTGCCCGACTACCTGGCGGAACGGCTCAACAAGCTCACTGCCCGCACTCCGGTACGCGAAAAGATCCACGTCAACGTTGCGGTGGGCTACGGCGGACGCCGCGAAATCGTTGACGCCGTGCGGGAGCTGCTTCACGACGCCGTCGCCAAGGGCTCTGACATTTCGGTGCTCGCTGACACCCTGTCCGTGGACGATATTTCCCGTTTCCTCTACACTCGCGGCCAGCCGGATCCGGACCTGGTGATCAGAACCTCCGGGGAGCAGCGGCTGTCCGGGTTCCTGATGTGGCAGAGCGCGTACAGCGAGTTCTACTTTTGCGAGGCCTTGTGGCCCGCCTTCCGAAAAGTGGACTTCCTCCGCGCCCTTCGGGACTACGCCGGCAGGCAGCGGCGCTTCGGGACCTGATCCGGCCGGTCCGTTCATCCGGAATTCACAAGCCGGTAACAGGAATCGCCGACGGATGGCACCGGAAATTACTGGGCAGGGATTTACGTTATATCCATCAGCAGGCAAATACGCCGGCTGATCGGGGAGGCCAGTACATGGAGCGAATTTCGCACCGGTTGTATGGGAGGCCGGACCCGGCCTCCAGGCCGAGCCGCCTCACCAATAACAATTCCGGGCGTGCCCGGGGCTGGAGTCGATGTGGCTAATTCTGAACAACTGCCCGAAGCCGTTTTTGACCAGGGACAGAAAGCTACCTCTCGCGCCACGCGAGCCACCTCACAAACCGGTGCAGCAGACGAAACATCTGCGGCCGGTTTTGCTGTCTCCGGAAGGGACGCCACCATTAGCACGTTCGTCATTGACACCTCCGTCCTGCTCTCGGATCCACGGGCGCTGCTGCGCTTCGCCGAGCACGAAGTCATTGTTCCGATTGTTGTCATCACGGAACTTGAGGGGAAACGGCACGACCCCGAACTGGGCTATTTTGCCCGCAAGGCGCTCCGGCTGCTCGATGATCTCCGGGTGAAACACGGTGGCTTGAGCAAACCCATCCCCATCGGAAACGAGGGCGGCACCCTCCTGGTGGAGCTGAACCACATTTCCGCCGACGTGCTCCCCTTGGGTTTCCGCAGCGGAGACAACGACAGCCGCATCCTGGCTGTGGCCAAGAACCTGGCCAATGAAGGCCGGAACGTCACCGTGGTGTCGAAGGATCTCCCCATGCGGGTCAAGGCCTCCGCCATGGGACTTACTGCCGACGAATACCGCAACGAGCTCGTGAAGGATTCGGGCTGGACCGGCGTCGCGGAGGTGGAAGCCAGCGAGGAAGAAATTTCCACCCTGTACGGCCACGAGCCGGTCTTCATTCCCGCGGCCGCGGAAATGCCGGTCAACACCGGGCTGGTGATCCTCTCCAACCGGGGCTCAGCCCTGGGCCGGGTGGGCGCTGACAAGCAGGTGCGGCTGGTCAAGGGGGACCGGGACGTATTCGGGCTCCACGGACGATCGGCGGAACAGCGGCTCGCAATCGACATGCTGATGGACCCCGCCGTCGGAATCGTTTCGGTTGGCGGACGGGCCGGCACCGGCAAATCCGCGCTGGCCCTGTGTGCCGGTCTGGAAGCCGTGCTGGAACGCCGCGAGCACCGCAAGGTGATCGTCTTCCGTCCGCTCTACGCCGTGGGTGGACAGGAACTTGGCTACCTGCCCGGCTCCGAGTCGGAAAAGATGAACCCCTGGGCCCAGGCGGTCTTTGATACGCTCGGCGCCCTGGTCAGCCAGGAAGTCGTGGAGGAAGTTATGGACCGAGGCATGCTCGAGGTCATGCCGCTGACCCACATCCGCGGCCGTTCCCTTCACGACGCCTTCGTGATCGTCGACGAGGCCCAGTCGCTCGAGAAGAACGTCCTCCTCACCGTGATGAGCCGCATCGGCCAGAACTCCAAGATCGTCCTCACCCACGACGTCGCCCAGCGTGACAACCTGCGCGTCGGTCGGCACGACGGTATCGCCGCCGTCGTCGAAACCCTGAAAGGACACCCCCTCTTCGGCCACATCACCTTGACCCGTTCCGAAAGGTCACCGATCGCAGCCCTGGTAACAGAGCTCCTCGAAGGCGCCGAAATCTAGACCTGCGTTCCGTTAGGTGAGGGGCCGTGGTTCCGTTCGTCGGGCCACGGCCCTTCTCCGTCGCTTAGACACCTCCCGCCGCTTTGCTACGGTCGCTGGGCGACCTTCGCGCCGCTTTGGTCGGCGATGCGCTCCTACGAGAAGGCCCGCGGCCCTCCTTGAACGGCGGTGACCGGCGCACACGTCAGGTGGGGGTTCTTCGCGTAGGAGCGCATCGCGGCGCATCGGGCCCAGAGGTCGCTTAGCGACCGGCGGAGCCCCTATGCGTCGTGTCTAAGCGACGGCGAAGGACCTCTACCTGGCGGACCCAACCACCCTCAGCCGACGCCGAGGAACTTGGCTGCCGCTTCGTGGCCCTTCACTTGGAGGGTCCAGTCGGGGCGTTTGAAGGTTGCGGGCGTGAGGCGCACTTTTTGGACTTCGACGGCCTTGCCGCCCCAGGATTGCCTGTTGGTGCCGTTGAGTTCGTAGCCGAGGGAGCGGGACACGCCCAGGGAGGCGGCGTTCCAGGCGGCGGCTTCGGATTCGGCCACTTCGGCGCCGAGCCAGTCGAACGCGTAAAGCGCGACGGCGGCCCGCATCTCCGTGCCGAGCCCTTGGCCGTGGAGGGACTGCTTGAGCCAGGAGCCGGTGCTGACGGTCTTGAGGGTGGCAAAGTCCTTGGCACCGATGTCCTGGCAGCCGATGAATTCGTCCTGGTACCAGATGCCAAGGAGCAGGGTCCAGTCCTCGGGTGTGGCCTGGCCGCGGCAACGCCAGTACCACTGCGCCATGTTGTGCCCTAAGGACTCCGCCGGCAGTTCCGTCCACGGAGTGCTGAAGGGGCTCCGGCCGGGTTCGTGGACTCCGCTGGCGGCCGCTGCAACTGCGGCGGGAATGTCGGCGTCGGCGATGGGACGCAGCACCAGTCGGGGTGTGGTCAACTCGAGGCCGACGAGGGGCCAGATGGAAGTCAGCGCGGTCATCAGGGAAGCCTAGCCCAGGACGGGCCACGGGAGTCTGTCAAACGCCGGTGATGGCGGGAGCAGGACCCGCGCTCAGGTGCGGATGTCCCATGCGATGTGACGGCGGACGTCCGTAAGGTTCATGGACTCCGCCACGAACAGGTCGTCCAGCATGTATTCGTCCACCGCGAGGATCCGGATCCAATGCCCATAATCCGGGGTTGCCGCTTCGAGTGACTGGCTGGCCACGCAGACGCCGGTTTCCACGTCGATCCGCACCCGGTTGCTGCCGGGTAGGCAGAGCGGAGCGGCAGGATCCGCGGGCCGGTAGGACGCGGTAGGCGTCACGGTTGCCTCCAGCGCCGGCCGGCCCTCGTGTTCGACCCGGCGCACGGCGTCGACGTCCACGGCGTTGGTGCCCGGGAACTCGATGGGGACAGGGGCGCTCCCGGCGAGTTCCACGGGATCAAGGGCAGCCGAGAAGCGGCCGTTCCCGAAGCCCGGCTCGCCGTATGCTGCCTCCGGCCGGCGCCTGACCAGGCCGCCGTCGTCGTAAACGGGCGCCACCAGGTGGGGCGGCAGCAGCCAGGACTTCCGGGTGGCGCTGACGTACAACCCGTCCTTGGAATCGTTGATGCCGGTGGTGCTGTGGAGGACAAGCCGGTCGGCGGTTTCCAGGCGCAGCGCCCCGGGCCGGCGCAGCCAGGCGCGGACCAGGGGAGCGGACGGGTCCGGTACGTCGGTGAACGGTTCATCCCAGTATTCAAAGCGCAGGGACTGCCACTTCCAGGGGGAAGAACGGCAAAGGTTCCGGAACATGGTGCTCAGGTCCGCAGCGTCGGCGATGCCCTCCGGATCCGGCCGGCGCCTGGTGTCCCATGTCGACATATCCACAGTTTACGCGTGGGCTCTGCGGTGCGGCGCGCGAATCCAGTAGCATCCGAGGGGTGATCCGACGACTCGATGGACTGTGGGATGCCACCCCGCTGGCGTTCTGGCTGGTGCTGGCCGCATGTGCCTACTTTATTGTTATGGCGGCCCGGCTGACGGTGATTGACGTGCGCCACCATCTGCTGCCCAACCGGATTGTCCTCCCGTCCTACGGTGTGGCGGGGGTCCTGTTGCTCGCGGCGGCCTTGGTGCACGCGATCGCCGGTCCTGCCGCGCTCGTGGGGTCACCCGACGGTGCCGCCGAGCTCCTGGGGATCCCGGCGCTGCGCATCCTGGCGGGGGGAGCGGTTCTGTGGGCCTTCTATTTTGTCCTGCGGATGGTTTACCCGCCCGGCATGGGCTTTGGCGACGTGAAGCTGGCCGGCGTCCTGGGGATGTACCTTGGCTATCTCGGCTGGGGGCACGTTTTTGCCGGGACCTTCGCAGCTTTCCTGCTGGGAGGCCTCTGGTCCATGGCCCTGCTGGCGGCCCGCCGCGGCACCTTGAAGTCTTCCATCCCGTTCGGCCCGTTTATGCTCGCCGGCGCCACTGCCGCCATGCTCCTGCCCGCTTAGCGCGAGAGGACACTTGCGGCCCCGGTCCGCAGGCGCGCCGAGAAGATGATCCAGATGCGTTTCTGGGTCAGCAGCAGCGGGCCGGCTGCCGCTTTGGGACCGACGGTGGTGGTCATGATGATCCTTTGGAGGTGGTGGGGAGGTTCTGCGCGAACAGGGTCTTGAGGGCCCGGGCGTCTTCGAGGAGCAGCTCCGGGAAACTGCGGGTGTTCGACGCCGAGAAGTATGTTCCGTGCGCGTGGTGGGCTACGGCGGTGATCGCGGTGACGGCCATGACCACTACCGGGTGATCGGCGGGGACGCCTTCACGTTGGGCGATGAGCTGGCGGGATGCGGCCTCGCGTTCGGCGCTGATGCCGACGATCTTTGCCACCAGCTGCGGCTCTTTTTTGATCGCGGCGATGAGCTGGCGGACATTGGTGGCGGACTCGGAGTCCACTTTCGCCGCCCAGATGTCCTGGGTGAGCTGGATGAGGTCGGCCAGGAGGGATTCGGAGATGGTTCCCGGTTCGCCGCCGCCGGCCAGGAAGCCGGCCATGAGTTCGCCGGGGTGCTCGTCGTCGTGATGGCCGAGGATGGCGTCTTCCTTGGTGGGGAAGTAGTTGAAGAACGTCCGGCGGGAGATGCCCGCCTCTTCGCAGACTTCCTCGACCGTGAAGCCGTTGAGCCCTTTGGCCGCGGTCAACGAGCGCGCGGCGGCAGTGACAGCCTGGCGCGTCTGCTGGCGCTTGCGTTCCCGGAGGCCGCCGTCGATGTTTGCACTATTTTCCACAAAGTAAAGTTTTGCACTAGACCACTGAGAGTGCAAAAAAGGCAAGCGCCACGCACGACGGCGGCCGGCGCCTTCCGTGGGGAAGGTGCCGGCCGCCGTCGTTCGTAAAGGGGCCACCGCCGTCTGGGCCCACGCTACCGAGGGGCCCCTATCGAGCTTGCGAGATTGGGGAGGTAGCGGGGAGGGTTCCCTGGCTGAGCGGAGCGAAGCAAGGGAGGCGGTGGGGACCTATGCCTTGTGCGGCGGGCGCGTCATGGACATAACGTCCAGCGCGGTGTCCAGCTGCTCTTCGGTGACCTCGCCGCGCTCCAGGAAGCCCATGGCGACGACGGTCTCACGGATGGTGAGGCCCTCGGCCACTGCCTTCTTGGCGATTTTGGCCGCGTTCTCGTAGCCGATGTACTTGTTCAGCGGAGTCACGATCGAGGGGGAGGCCTCGGCCAGGAAGCGGGCGCGCTCCACGTTGGCGGTGATGCCGTCGATCATCTTGTCCGCCATGACGCGGCTGGTGTTGGCCAGCAGGCGGATCGACTCGAGCAGGTTGGCGGCCATCACGGGGATGCCGACATTGAGCTCGAAGGCGCCGTTGGTGCCGGACCAGGCGATGGCGGTGTCGTTGCCGATGACCTGGGCGCAGACCATGATGGATGCCTCGCAGATGACCGGGTTGACCTTGCCCGGCATGATCGAGGAGCCCGGCTGCAGGTCCGGGATGGCGATTTCGCCGAGGCCGGTGTTGGGGCCGGAGCCCATCCAGCGGAGGTCATTGTTGATCTTCATGAAGGAGATCGCGATGTTGCGCAGCTGGCTTGAGCCTTCGATGAGGCCGTCGCGGTTGGCCTGGGCCTCGAAGTGGTCGCGGGCCTCGGTCAGCGGCAGGCCGGTGTCCGTGGCGAGCAGTTCGATGACACGTTCCGGGAAGCCGGCAGGGGTGTTGATGCCGGTGCCCACCGCGGTGCCGCCGAGCGGAACTTCGGCAACACGGGGGAGGGCGGCGTTGATGCGCTCGATGCCGTAGCGGACCTGGGCTGCGTAGCCGCCGAACTCCTGGCCGAGCGTCACCGGGGTGGCGTCCATGAGGTGGGTGCGGCCGGACTTGACGACGTCCTTGAACTCCACGGCCTTGCGTTCCAGCGACTCGGCCAGGTAGACGAACGCCGGGATGAGGTCGTTGATCAGGGCCGAGGTGGCGGCGACGTGGACCGAGGTGGGGAAGACGTCGTTGGAGGACTGTGAGGCGTTGACGTGGTCGTTCGGGTGGACAACTTTGTCACTCCCGGCGGCTTTGAGGGCACGCGTGGCCAGCTCGGCGAGGACCTCGTTCATGTTCATGTTCGAGGACGTGCCGGAACCGGTCTGGAAGACGTCGATGGGGAAGTCGCCGTCGTACTTGCCGGCAGCTACCTCATCGGCAGCCGCAGCGATCGCCTTGGCCAGCTCGCCGTCGAGCACCCCAAGTTCTGCGTTGGCCTGCGCGGCAGCCTTCTTGACCCGGGCCAGCGCCTCGATGTGCGCGCGTTCCAGGGTCTTGCCGGAGATGGGGAAGTTTTCAACTGCACGCTGCGTCTGTGCACGGTACAGGGCGTTCACGGGGACGCGGACTTCGCCCATCGTGTCGTGTTCAATGCGGAATTCTTCAGTGGAAGTCATGGGGCTAGCTTAGGGCGATCGGGGGCCCGGACTAAAACCGTGAACCGCATGCTACGGGCACTGATTCGGGCTGGGCCTAGACCTCGCCGATCCCGGAAACCACGTTGGCGTGGCCCTCGGCGAGGCTGTACGAGAGGCCGATCACCGCGGCGCGGCCGTCCTCGATTGCGGCCGAAATCACACGGGAGCTGTCCACCAGGCGCTTGGACGTCTGCTTCACGTGCTCCACCACCATGTCGTTGATCTCGTGCTCGCCGTTCCGCATGGACGTCAAGACAGAAGGCGTGATGCGTTCCACCAGGTCCCGCATAAAGCCCACCGGCATGTTGCCGGTGTCCACTGCGGACTTGGTGGCACTGACGGCGCCGCAGCTGTCATGTCCCAGCACCACGATCAGCGGCACCCCCAGCACACTGATGCTGTACTCGAGGGAGCCCAGGACGGCGTCGTCAATCACCTGGCCGGCGGTGCGCACCACAAAGGCGTCCCCCAGGCCGAGGTCGAAGATAATCTCCGCGGCGAGCCGGGAGTCCGAGCAGCCGAAGATCACGGCAAACGGGTGCTGGTTTTCCACCAGCGACGACCGGCGGGACGCGTCCTGGTTCGGGTGCGACGATTCGCCGGCAACAAAGCGTTCGTTGCCTTCGCGCATGCGGCGCCAGGCAAGGGCAGGGGTCAGGTAGGTAGCCACGGGCTTACTTTACGGGGCGGTGCTGGCTGACGGTGAAACTGTGACGGCCGGGTTGGCGTCCATGGACTGTACGACGGCGGTGGCGAGTTCGGCGAATTCGTCCAGCTGAGCGCTTCCCGTCAGGACAACGGTGGTTCCGCGGTAAGTCAGCACCATGCTCTTCTCGCCTTTGCCGGTGTCACGCAGCTCCCAGTCCTGTCCGCCCGCCGCACGCGTTCCCGTCACGGGAGCGCTCTTGGTCTGCTGGACGAGCCAGGTGGGGTTGGACTGGCGGGTCTGGACCAGGCTGATGAAGGACTCGTTCGGTGTCAGGTAGCCAACTTCCCAAGTGGGAACGCCGCTGCCGCTGCCCGACTCCCATCGGGCGTAGTTGGACGTGAACGACTTGCCGGTGTCCGGTGTTACGGGTGTGAATCCCGCCACATCCGTGGCGTTCCGGGCCACTGCGCCGACGTCGATGTTCGGGCGGAATCCGTCGCTCTTGGGGAGGGGGTTCATCAGGATGATGGGCAGGAAGGCGGCGATGCTGACCACCAGGGCAACGATCATGCCGATCACGGAGGCATTGGCGCGCTTCGCCGCGGCGGCCGGGATTACTGGGCGGACGGGGGCTGTTTCGGCAGTGCCGGCGCCGTCGCCGTTTGCTCCGGATTCGGAGGGGTCGGGCCCGGGGCTGGTCTTTTCCTGCTTTTCACTCACCCCTCTATAGTCGCCCATGTTTACGCGCAACTCACAGTCGGGGGAGGGCGGGGGATTCCGGGCCCATGTTGCAGGACTGCGTCATGCCACGCCCCGACGGCGCCGCCACGACTATGATCAGTACCAGAGGAATCACCGCACCGGCTGAATCCGGCCGCGCGGGTCCAATGATCGCCACTCGAAGAAGAGGTTCACGTGTCACCAGCGCCTATGACCCAGCAGTACTCTACGATTTCCCCCTCCCTGGCCGTGGGCATCGACGAGCCAGACCGCAACCTCGCCCTTGAGCTTGTCCGCGTCACCGAGGCCGCGGCCATCGCCGGCGGCCACTGGGTTGGTTTCGGCGACAAGAACAAGGCGGACGGCGCGGCCGTTGACGCCATGCGCTCCTTCCTTCACACGGTCCACTTCAACGGCGTTGTGGTCATCGGCGAAGGCGAAAAAGACGAAGCCCCCATGCTGTTCAACGGCGAACACGTTGGCGACGGCACCGGTCCTGAGTGCGACGTTGCCGTGGACCCGATCGACGGCACCCGCCTGGCCGCCCTCGGCATCAACAACGCGCTGGCAGTCCTCGCCGTGGCTGAGCGCGGCTCCATGTTCGATCCGTCCGCGGTGTTCTACATGGAAAAGCTCGTCACGGGGCCGGAAGCCGCCGACATGGTGGACCTCCGCCTGCCGGTCAAGCAGAACCTGCACCTGATCGCCAAGGCAAAGGGCGTGAAGGTCAACCAGCTCAACGTCATGATCCTTGACCGCGACCGCCATCGCCCCCTGGTCGAAGAGATCCGCGAAGCCGGTGCGCGCACCAAGTTCATCATGGACGGTGACGTCGCCGGGGCAATCGCCGCAGCCCGCTCCGGCACAGGAGTCGACGCCCTCATGGGTATCGGCGGCACGCCGGAAGGCATCGTTGCTGCCTGCGCCATCAAGTCACTCGGCGGCGTCATCCAGGGCCGCCTGTGGCCCACGAGCGACGACGAGAAGCAGAAGGCCATCGACGCTGGCCACGACCTGGACCGCGTGCTGTCCACCAACGACCTCGTGTCCAGCGACAACTGCTACTTCGCGGCCACCGGCATCACCGACGGCGACCTCCTCCGGGGCGTTCGCTACTCCAAGGACAAGGTCCTGACGCAGTCCATCGTGATGCGTTCAAAGTCCGGCACCATCCGCTTCGTTGATGGTGAGCACCAGGCCAGCAAGTGGGAAGGCTACGCCCGCAAGAACTAGCAGGTTCTTCACCCCGCGTACCCTGCGCGAACTGGCAGCTAATGACCCCAAATTCCGGGCAAAGTCAACTGGTGGAAGCAACGCTGGGTGGTTATGCCGCTTGTAGCAGCTGGTTCAGCCGGTTGGCTGGGGTTTCGAGGTTGAGGGTGGGCCGGGGTCG